>RPQV01000042.1 GCA_003818595.1 Calditrichota bacterium | reverse complement strand
TCCAACATCCGGGAACTGGAAGGTGCACTTATACGATTGCTGGCCTATGCCTCGTTGGAGGGTGTGGACATTACCCTGGATCTGGCCAAAAAGCTTTTAAAAGACGTCTGCATGACGCAGATGAAAGCAATCAGCATTGAATTTATCCAAAAAACAACGGCTGATTATTATCAATTACCGGATGACATGATGCGTGCCAAGACGCGCAAAAAAGAAATCGCCATGGCACGACAGATCGCTATGTACTTGTGCAAATCATTAACAGAGCACTCGCTGAAAACTATCGGTCTTCATTTTGGAGGGCGTGATCACAGCACGGTCATTCATGCGATCGAAACGGTTGAAAACATGACTGCACGCGATGCAAAAATTGCTGATCAAATTGATCATATCCGCAATAAAATAGAAATAGCCATGATATAAAATTGTTACAAATAGGGTCTTCACCTTATTTATCCTTTCATGAGAATTTACAAAATGCTTGATAAAGAGTTGTAATTTAACTATCTTTTCAGGTCAATCCGATTAATATCAGGAGGCGTTCATGAATTTCACCATATCAAAAGCCGAGTTGTATGAGGCACTTCATAAAGTTGTCGGCGTCGTCCCGCAAAAAACGACCATATCCATCCTCACCTGCATTCTCATGCAATTAAAAGGCAGAAAATTAGAACTTACCGGCACAGATCTGGAAATTTCGGTCAGTTATACTCTTGATGTTGAATCCGATGAAGAAGGTGAAGTTGCCGTCCCTGCAAAGCTGCTGATTGAAATTGTCAGAGAGCTTCCTGATGTACCGATTCGAATCGTGTCCGAAAGCGGTGATAAAATTGTGTTAAAAACCGAAAAAGGTGAATACAAGATCGCTGCTCAGCCGCGGGAAGATTTCCCCAATATCATCATGGAAGAGAGTGAACAAAGTTTCGCCATCAGCGGCGAAAGTTTAGCCCAAATGACCAATAAAACACTATTTGCTGTTTCGACTGATGAGCTTAGACCGGCACTCACAGGTATTAATGTTGAACTGGTCGATAGAAAGCTGATTTTCGTCGGCACAGATGGGCATCGTTTGTCCAAAGTTACTCATAAAAACTTTCCCCCCTCAGAACAAAAAGTAAAAATGATCGTTCCCACCAAAGCGCTGAACCTGATGCTGCGTAATTTGGAGAATTCTGATCAGGTCAAAGTTCAGGTTGGGGAGGATCATGTGCAGTTCCGCATGGCGCGAGCAGTCATTTATTCAAAATTAATCAATGGCACTTATCCGAATTATGAACGGGTGCTTCCAGTCGATAACGATAAACATTTGCGCGTGAATCGAGAACTGTTGATTTCGACATTGAGACGTGTTTCCATTTTTTCCAGTTCGTTAACCAACCAGGTTCGCCTGGTCATAAGCCCCAATGAGGTGACCATTCATTCTGAGGATATCGAATTCGGCGCCGAGGCGAAAGAATCGATCCCGGCCAGTTTCGACTCTGACTGGATGCAGATCGGCTACAATTCGGTATATCTGCTCGATGAATTGCGCCATATAGACTCCGATGAGGTCGTTTTTGATCTGCGCGATAG
This sequence comes from Calditrichota bacterium, assembly GCA_003818595.1. Taxonomy (GTDB): domain Bacteria; phylum Zhuqueibacterota; class Zhuqueibacteria; order Residuimicrobiales; family Krinioviventaceae; genus Fontimicrobium. The sequence continues at coordinate 11,123 of RPQV01000042.1, read as the reverse complement.
CGGCAGTGCTGCTATCATTCACCCGGATGAGCAGGCGGAAAATGAAGAAATCCTCATGCTCCTGATGCCTATTCGCATCACTGAGGAATCCGAATAGTATTTGTCTCAGGCCTGCTGAATGTATTTAAATGAGCTACAGGTTTCAAAACTGAGAAATCTCCGACCTGTGCATCTTACATTCAGTCCACATGTCAATTATCTTTTTGGGGATAATGCTCAAGGCAAAACAAATCTGATAGAGGCGATCTATCTTTTATGTTTGGCAAAAAGTTTTCGCACCCGCGATGAACGTGAACTGATTCCTTTTGATGATCATGAATTCTTAATAGAAGGCAAGTTTCATGACGATGAGCAGCTCGAACATCGAGTTGTTATTCATCATGAAATTTTAACAGGCAAAAAAATCAGTGTCGATGGCAAAAGGCTGAGTCAATTTTCAAAGCTTGTCGGCCAATTCCCCATCATCTGCCTTTCAACAGGCGATCATGAAATTACCAGCGGACCTCCAGCGCAGAGGCGACGTTTTTTTAACGTTCTGCTGTCCCAGTGTTCAAACCGCTACCTGGATGATCTCAAGCAATATGAACAAATATTGAAACAGAGAAATTCGATTCTGCAGCGTTTGACAACGGCAGGCAAAGAACACAAAGATGAATTGGAAATTTGGAATCATCAGTTTACTCATTTTGGCGCACAAATCATCAAGAGCCGTCGACTAATGGTTAACGAGCTGAATCAGTATTTGGCTGACTATTATCTTGCAATAACGAAAAACAAGTGGACTCTTCGTATCAACTATAAACCGAATGTTGAAGATCATTCAGACGAGGAACTGGCATTCCAATTTTCCGGGCAATTAAAAAAAATGGCGTCGAGGGAAATGAGACAGGGTGTTTCCTTGGTCGGGCCACATCGTGATGAATTCCAGTTTTTGGTGAGTGACCATGAATTGAGGTTATACGGCTCTCGTGGAGAACATAAAAGTGCCCTGGTCAGTCTAAAAGCAGCAGAAGCCGCGGTGTTGCACTCGCGAACTCAAATCTGCCCCATAATGCTTCTGGATGATCTTTTGGCCGAGTTGGATCAGGAACGTTGCGCGACAGTTATAAGTTTATTCGAAAAGAGCAGTCAGATATTTATAACCGGCACTACTTTGGATTATAATGCTTTTCAAAATATTGGCGGATTATCGAAAAATCCATCACTCTTTTTTGTTGAAAATGGAACCCTTACGAGAATGAAAAATGCCGAGAATTCCGCGTCATATCGGGGAATCAATTAAACTACTCATTCGGGATCTCGGTTTTGAAAAAAAGGTGAACGAGATCCGTGTAATAGAGGAATGGGATAAGATTGTTGGTCCCAACATTGCTAAAATCGCCAGAGTCGAAAGAGTTGAAGGTAGTATTCTGTATGTTAAAGTGAGCAGTATGACTTGGCGGACAGAATTATTGTTCCAAAAGCAGGCAATTTTGCAAAAGATAGAAACGGTTATCGGTAAGGATATTATCAAGGACATACGATTTTATTGAAAGTGATATTATGGCAAACAAAGCGAGTCAGGATCCCGAAGTTTATGATGCGAGTAAAATCCAGGTTCTAAAAGGACTTGATGCGGTCAGAAAACGACCTGCAATGTATATCGGCGATGTTTCGGTACGCGGCCTCCACCATCTGGTTTATGAGGTGGTCGATAATAGTATTGATGAAGCCCTGGCAGGTTTTTGCAATGATATTCACGTGACCATGTGCAAAGACGGCAGTGTTATAGTCGATGATAATGGCAGAGGAATTCCGGTAGATATGCATCCCGAGTATCAAAAATCCGCTTTGGAAATTGTAATGACTATTCTGCATGCAGGAGGAAAGTTTGATAAAAAGGCTTACAAAGTTTCCGGCGGTCTTCACGGGGTTGGCGTTTCAGTTGTGAACGCTCTGTCCGAATGGTTGTGGGTTGAAGTCGCCAGAGACGGGAAGGTTTATCGGCAACAATATGCCCGCGGCGTTCCAGTCGGCGATGTCAAAGTGGTGGGAAAACGGAAATCAACGGGTACTAAAATTGGCTTCATTCCTGATTTAGAAATCTTTAAGAAACGTAAATTCACCTTTGAAATTCTTGCGGAAAGAATGCGTGAACTCGCCTTCTTGAATAAGGATATCAAAATCACAATTCATGATGAAATCAGCAAAAAAGAAGAAACGTTCAAGTATAAAGGCGGGCTGGTCGCTTTTGTTGAATACCTGGATCAAAATCGTGATTCCATTATCAAGAAGCCAATCTATATTGCAGATGAAAAGGATGGTGTTCCCGTCGAAATCGCCTTTTCTTATACTGACACCTACAACGAAAATACGTATTCCTATGTGAATAATATCCACACCATTGAAGGCGGCACTCATCTGATCGGTTTTAAAACTGCCCTGACGCGAACTCTGAATAATTTTGCGGTTAAAAATAAACTGTTAAAAAATGATGAGGTGAGTCTGACAGGCGAAGATGTTCGAGAAGGGATCACAGCAGTGATCAGCATCAAACATCCGGAACCGCAGTTCGAGGGACAAACCAAAACAAGACTTGGTAACAGCGATGTTCGCGGAATTGTTGAATCCATTGTGAATGAGGGTCTCACTCGCGAGCTCGAAAACAACATGACGCAGGCTCGCCGTATTATTGAAAAATGCAAACAAGCTGCTCATTCCCGAGAGGCTGCCAGAAAAGCAAAGGAATTAACGAGACGTAAGACAACACTCGAAAGTGAAGGGCTTCCCGGGAAACTGGCGGACTGTTCACTTCGCGAAGCGGAGAGGACAGAAGTATTTATTGTTGAAGGAGATTCTGCAGGCGGCAGCGCTAAACAGGGTAGAGATCGACGCTTTCAAGCCATATTGCCGTTGCGCGGCAAAATATTGAATGTGGAGAAGGCACGCATCGACAAAATGCTCGCCAACGAAGAAATCCGCACAATCGTTGCTGCCCTGGGAGCCGGGATTGGGACGAATGATTTTGATATCGAAAAGCTGCGTTATGGGAAAGTTATCATCATGACAGATGCGGATGTCGATGGCAGTCATATCCGTACTTTATTGTTGACCTTTTTTTTCAGGCATATGCGGCAGCTCATTGAAAACGGATTCCTTTATATTGCTCAGCCTCCCCTTTACCGATTGAAGCAGGGATCAGAGGAAAAATACATATACGATGATGAAGAAAAAGAAGAGATCATTAATAAGCTTGCCAAGGCCGGAAAAGAAAAATATAATTTACAGCGATATAAAGGACTTGGCGAAATGAATCCGGGTCAACTTTGGCAGACAACCATGAGTCCGGAGAATCGTACTCTACTGCAGGTGACCATCGACGAAGCATTTGAAGCCGATATTATATTTTCAAAACTAATGGGCGATAAGGTCGAACCTCGACGGCAATTCATTGAAGAAAATGCCAAATACGTTCGCAACCTGGATGTATAACATTGACTAAACCGAAAGATATAGAAAACAACTATATGAGCGAAACAAACGGGAAAATTATTCCGGTACTGATTGAAGAAGAAATGAAAAATTCCTACATCGATTATTCGATGTCAGTAATTGTCTCTCGGGCTCTTCCAGACGTGCGTGACGGGCTGAAACCGGTCCATCGAAGGGTATTGTTCGGAATGCTTGAACTGGGACTTCGTCCCAATTCCTCTTATAAAAAGAGTGCGAGAATTGTCGGTGAGGTACTGGGTAAATACCATCCTCACGGGGATACGGCCGTCTATGACGCCATGGTGAGAATGGTGCAGGATTTTTCCTTGCGATATCCGCTCGTCGATGGCCAGGGGAACTTTGGTTCTGTTGACGGCGATTCGCCTGCAGCGATGCGCTATACTGAAGCGCGACTTGCTGAAATTGCAGAGGAAGTAATTCGCGATCTCGATAAAGAAACCGTTGATTTCGTTTCCAACTTTGACGATTCGCTCAAAGAACCGTCTGTTTTGCCCTCCCTCCTGCCGACGCTGCTGGTCAATGGCGCTTCCGGCATTGCTGTAGGAATGGCTACGAATATTCCCCCGCACAATCTCTCTGAGGTTGTCGATGGGTTGATTGCCTTAATTGAGAATCCTTCAATTAAGGCCGAGGGCATGAAAAAATATATTCATGGACCTGATTTTCCCACCGGCGCCATGATTTTCGGCGACAGCGAAATCGATGAATATTTTAAGACTGGCCGCGGCAAGATCACTATTCGTGCAAAGGCGCATATCGAAGACATGCGCGGCGGCAGAGATCGTATTGTTGTGACAGAGATACCTTATCAGGTCAATAAAGCGTCGCTGCTCGAAAAGGTCGCTGCGTTGGTACGTGAAAAGAAATTGGATGGCATCTCTGAAGTACGCGACGAGTCGGACCGAGAAGGTATGCGAATTGTTTTTGAGCTGCGGAAAGATGTTTCTGCAGAAAAACTGCTCAAGGAACTCTATCAGCATACCCAAATGGAAAGCACCTTTGGTGTGATCATGCTTGCCCTTGTCAACGGACAGCCCAAAGTACTGAACATCCGCGAAATGTTGATCGAATTCCTGAATTTTCGACATGACGTCATTTTACGCCGCACGCGTTTTGAACTTGATAAGGCTGAACGGCGGGCGCATATACTTGAAGGATACATTATTGCGCTGGATAATATTGATGAAGTTATCGCCATTATCAAAAAGTCTCGAACAGTGGATAGCGCGCGCACGAATTTAATGAAACGATTTAGATTATCTGAAATTCAGGCGCAGGCAATTTTGGATATGCGGCTTCAGCGTCTGACCGGCTTGGAACGACAAAAAATCGAGCAGGAATATAAGGAGATCCTTCAGCTCATTGAACGATTGAAGGCAATTTTAGCGAGCAAAGCATTACGCATGCAGGTCATTAAAGAGGAATTACTCGCTATCAAAGAAAAATACGGTGACGCGCGACGGACCCAAATCATTGGCAAGGGAGCACTGCATAAGAGTCTCAAAGAGTTGATGCAGGAAGAGGAGCTGATTGTCACTATTTCCCATGACCAATATATCAGGCGTTTTTCCTTCTCTGATTATCAAGCTGACAAAGACTTGATCAAAATCCATGGAGAGAAGGATTTTGTAGAGAATGTATTTACGTCCGCCAATAGTCGTTATCTGCTCTTTTTCACCCAAAAGGGATTCTGCTTTCCCTTGAGAACCAGCTTTGTTCCGGTCTCTGCCGGAGATAGTCAGGGAACGCCGTTATCACGACTTCTCAATCTGAACAAAGAGGATCAGGTCGTTAAAGTTATTGAAATCGGCAAATTTGATGAGGAAAAATATATTACGCTGGTCACGCGCCAAGCGCAAATCAAACGATTGATGCTGTCCACCTTGTCCAAGCCGAAAGACGGCGGACTTGTGGTGATGACCCTTAAAGAGGATGATCTCGTTGTTGGGGTTGCCATCACCTCTGGGGGGAATGACCTGCTGATGGCAACAGCTGAAGGAATGGCTATTCGTTTTTCAGAGCAGGATGTTCGCGATATGGGTTTGATTGCTGCTGGTGTGCGAGGAATGATGTTGGATGAGAAAGACTTTATTATCGGAATGATTCCTATACTAGACGACAAGTCCTCGCTGCTGACCGTGACCAGTCGCGGTTTTGGGAAACGCAGTATATTGAAAGAATATGGAGTGATCAAACGAGGCGGAAAAGGAATTATCACCTATAAAATAAGCGATAAAGTCGGCAAGTTGATATCTTTGCTGGAGGTTCAGGAAAAGGATCAACTATTATTCATCACCCATAAGGATAAGATGAAAAGGCAAAAAGCCGGCAGCATCAAAATCGCAGGTCGTGCGACGCAGGGAGAGCCGCTGATTGCAATTGGCCAAAACGATCGCATCGTTCGCGTAATAACAGCGCCACAGGACATTTTAAAAAAATAACTGCGCTTTATATGTCGACGATTGCGGGCAGCCTCATCAGCTGCATATTGTAGACAAGTTGTCTGCATTTAGAACTCAAAACCTGCTGATAGATAGAAACGCGAAAAATCTCTGGACATCCGGCCATAGCCGATTTGAAATGGTCCCAACGGTGTTTTCATAGCCAGGTAACCACCCAGGCCGGAAACAAAATCATTTGATTGAACTGACTCCAATTTATTCCAGGCTGCTCCAAAATCATAGCGCAGCGAAAAAAAGAGGGGGAAATTCCACAAGGTCGAGAAAAGATATCGATATTCCAGACTGGCAATCATCAAATGCCTTCCCCATATTTGACCCTCCTCTAATCCGTAGAACGAGTTCATACCGCCAAAGTGGAACTGTTCTGAAAAAGGCGTCGTCATGTCGGAAGTTCCCCAAATTATTTTGGGGCAAAAGGTATGTCTCGTAAAAAAGGTGTTATAAGTAGCCAGCTGATTCATCACTTTGAAGAATGAAATATCTGCGCCCAAAAACAGACCGGACGAGACCTCGTAAAAGAATATATGATATTTACCGCTCGACGGGAAGGGCACTTGATCGCGGGTATCAATCACTGTTTTCAATCCCAATGTATTTATGCTCAGGCTGCCGGTATTATATCCAGTTCCTGAAATTCCATCGAGATCAATTTCCTCAAAACGAAGAAGGGCTGAAAGCGTTCCGGATCGTGCGATTTGGCGCCCCATATCAATATCAAGACCGCTAGTTCTACGGAGGTATTCACCCACCTTGACAAAATCGGAAAAAGCATAGTGTTCTGAAGCGAAATAATGCAGGTTAAATCGACTCATTAGGTAGGTATTAAAGAGACGATCCGCACTATAATTGAGGGAGCTTTTAAAATCCCTGCCTCCATATTGGAGATGCATCGTCAAATCGTTTGCACTACCGCCGACATTTTCATCTGACAATTCAACAAAGGTACGCGCACTCCGTTCATCATCATAGCGAAAGCCAAATCGGAATACATATGACGGTTTTTCGTTGACATGTATGAAGACGTCATGGAGGTTGGAACGACTCTCCACACGCAAATTAATGGCGTCAAAGAGTCCGGTTGCAAATATGTTCTCAAGACCATTCCGAGCCCGCTCGAAGCGGAATAATTCGCCCTTGTGGAGTTCGAGTTCTCTGGAAACCACATAGGGTTTAGTCCTCTGTAGACCAGTAATCGAAAGATTGCTGATAAAGCCTTCTGATATATACACATGAGCGATATTTTCGGCTTCATTGAAAATAACGCGGTCGATGCGCGCCAGCGAGAATCCTGTCTGATGATAAGCTCTCACGAGCTGTTCAAGCGTTTGCCTCGCCTGGTTGAGATTGATAATTTTATTAATTAGATGAGAACATTGCTTTTTAAGTGAATCGGAATGAATCTGTGTTTGACCATAAAAAATGATATCTTTAAGGATCGGATTCGCAATCAAGACAAATTGCAGAATGATTTCACCATCTACCTCCAGGAAAGAAGCCATAGCATCCTGCACGTCGCCGCGCAGATATATCTGCTGGAGAATAAATTGAACTTGCCGACATGAAAATGAATTTTGTGTCATGTCCAAAAATGAAGAAAGATAATTATAATCCATCCCACTACACCGCAGGCGATCTATGGTGAACACGGTGTCCTTGTTCACCGTGAAGTGCTGTAATATCTGCGTATTGATTTCGGCAATTTTATCGCAGGTTCGCGAGTACCCTTCTTGATAGAGTACTTCAATAGCGCTTGTATTGGTGGAAATTGATTGAAAATCCGCAAGGCTGATATTAATATCAGCTTTGGCGAGTTGTTCCTTGTTTCGTTCCTGCTGCATGATGGTAGTTATTTGATCGGCAGTCTCCCACGGTGCTGTCAAATGATCAGGGGTTCGCAGCGGCGATGTGGTATCCACGGCAATGACGATATCCGTGCCAAAGGAGCGGGTTTCATCTACAGGTATATTATCGATTACTCCGCCATCTACAAGCACTAGGCTGTCCACTTCTACCGGTGCAAAGAGGAGTGGGATGGCGATCGTTGCTCTCATCGCCAATGCCAGGTCGCCGGAGGAAAGAGCTATTTTTTGGCCAGTCATCATGTCGGTTGTGATTATTTTCAGGGGAACCCGCAATTGACTAAAGTCGGAGGCATGATAACATGAATTCAGGACAAGTTCGGTGAAGAGTTTGTTTATTTTTTGTCCAGGAGTATATGCCTCCGGTAATAATAGTTTCCCGTGATGCAGGCTGAACTGAAAAATCGCACGTCCGCGTTTTTGTTTTTCACCAAGGAAAAGAGTTGATCGTTGGGGAGAATCAGACAACACCGAATTCCAGTCAATTTCGCGCGCCATTTTCATGATTTCGTCTGGTGTATATCCGGATGCGAACAAGGCGCCTATAATGCCGCCGATACTGGTCCCGACTATATAATCAATAGGAATATGATATTGTTCAAGAGCGGCGAGAACGCCCGCCTGCGCTACACCTCGGATACCGCCGCCGCTGAGGGCTAAACCAATTTTGGGTCTTTCGATGATACGGCCGGGAAACAGCGAATAAGGTGAACGATTCACTCCAATTGAGGAAAGGCTGATCTGGCGAAGAACTTTGTTGGAGTTGGTTTCTGCTGAGAAGGATGCGGAAAACAAAAGGATGACGACTGTGATCAGCGGATATATAACTTTGTTATTATGATAAACGTGTGGCCATTGTTCCACAAAATAGTCCTTGTTTCTCAGAAAAAAATTAACTATAAAATGTATCAAAGCAATGATCTAAATGCAAGCTGAAAGTGAATGACGAATTTTGGTGTATGGTGAGCATCAAAGAAGCTTAAAACTGATTTTGACTGCCTTTTTCACGGCACTCACGGCTATGGGTGCATTTGTCAAAATACCTTTTTATCCTGTTCCTTTTACACTACAGACTTTATTCGCCGCATCGGCAGCCGTTGTTTTACCGCCGATCTGGGCAGCAACCAGCCAAATGCTTTACCTTTCTTTGGGATTGGCTGGAATGCCTGTTTTTGCCAATGGTGGCGGAATGGCCTATATCCTACAGCCGACTTTTGGCTATCTTGTCTCTTTGCCGTTTATGTCTTTCTTTCTAGCCAAATCTCTCCGTGTTTTTGCATCAAAGAGCGATATTTTTTACTGGTTTATTTTTGCTGCGGCACAATGTTTTGTTCTCCTGTTTGGCGCCGCATGGCTATGGGCAAATTTGAATTGGGTAATGAAGAAAGGCGCCACGCCGATAAATATTCTGATGGTTGGGATTGTCATTTTTTTACCTTCTGCACTGTTTAAGGCTCTCGTTCTTCTTTGGTTCAAAAAAAGATGTGCAGGGTTTTTCATCTACATTAATAGATGTCATTAATTACTATAAACCATGATTTTTTTGTTGCTTATATTTTTTGATCTTGTTATATTAACCTCTTGTTGGAGGGCGTAGCTCAGCTAGGTAGAGCAGCGGCCTTTTAAGCCGTCGGTCGTGGGTTCGATTCCCGCCGCCCTCACTACGAGTTGTCACAGAGGCTGAAAAGCCTTTTTTCATTTATCTGCGCCCATAGCTCAAGTGGTAGAGCAGCTGACTCTTAATCAGTAGGTTCGGGGTTCGAGTCCCTGTGGGCGCACACCGCATTCCGCAGCCTTTTTCTGCTTTTTTTTATGAGAACCATCCTTTTTGTTCGCAATTTATCCTGAACGACGGTAAAAGTAAACAATAACAATCAAGTGTTCTATTAAGGATTGCCATGGAAATTGAACCATTGGTTTCAGTCATTATACCTTCTTTTCGTCAAAAACATGTTATTTTTGATGCTTTGGCTTCTGTACTGCGCCAAAAAACCAAGTTTCCTTATGAAGTTATTGTTGTCGAATCATCAGGTGATGACACCGCTGAAATGGTGAGTAAAAGATATCCCAAAATTCGGGTGATCGAACTGCCTGAGCGCGCATATCCCGGGACATCGCGAAACCATGCAATACGAAGCGCGAAGGGAAAATATCTCGCTTTCACCGATACAGACTGCCTGGTTCATGAAGATTGGTTGCAGCAGCTGGTGAATTCGCACGAAAGGGGATATCGCATTGTTGGCGGGAAAGTGAAAAACGGGACACCAACCAGCATCATGGGTACGATCGATTATCTATTAGAATTCAGCGACTTGCTCAAGCCGTTTGAAACAACCCATAATACTCATTTTGGTACCTGCAATTTATCTATTGAAAAAAAAGTGTTCAACGAATTTGGTTTGTTTATTGATCAAATCAAAGGCAGTGACAGTATTTATTGTCGTCGCGTGAAAGAAAAAGGGGTTACTTTATTCCATCAGCCTCGAGCTGTGATTTGGCATCGAAACCGTTCGAATCTGCGCAAAATCATCAAAAATCAATTCGAATTGGGTTATGGAGCAGCAATAAACCGCCATAAATACAATCTCAAAGGCAAGGTTTTTGTCAATTACCCCATATTGATACCCCTGGTTCCCTTTGTACGTTTTTTTGCAATCGGCTCACGCCTGCTACGCTACAGCTGGTTCAATTTTATTAAATTCATGCTGCTGTCTCCACTCATTATGATCATTCTATTCCGCTATACGGCCGGATTTATTAAGGGAAGGCGCAGCGCGCTTGGGAAGGCATGAGCGTTTCAGACCTTACGACAACGGGCTGAGGACTATTTTTCGCGGTAATGGTTTGTAATGGGCATTCGTCGATCTTTACCAAAGGCCAACTGAGTTATTTTTGTACCAGGCGCTGCCTGCCGTCGCTTAAATTCGCTGCTATCCACCCACCGAGTTGTTTTGATGACCACCGAGGGATCAAATCCGCATGCGATGATCTCTTGAATTCCCATCGTTTTTTCGATGTAAAGTTCAAGTATCTGATCAAGATCTTCATATGGCGGGAGGGTGTCTTGGTCTTTTTGGTCGGGACGAAGTTCTGCCGAAGGCGCTTTTTCGATTATTGCTTGGGGTATGAGGTCATAGCCTGCCTTCTGATTGCGATAACGCGCAAGACGATAGACCATGGTTTTCATCACATCTTTTAAAGGGGCAAATCCGCCTGCCATGTCCCCATAAATAGTACAATAGCCGACACTCACTTCACTTTTATTGCCTGTCGTGAGAGGCAACCAACCGAATTTGTTGGAGAGCGCCAT
>RPQV01000041.1 GCA_003818595.1 Calditrichota bacterium | reverse complement strand
GAGTTCATCGAGACCAACGCCGAACATCCGGAGGAGGATTTTGAATTTGCCGAGGCCATCGACGAGTGGGGTCAGGTCATTCTGGCCGGTAAAGTGGTTTACGACATCAATCGACATGGAATTCAACACAGCTACATTCTTAAACCCAATCCCTGGCTGCTGGAAGTTGCTCATTCCTGGGGTCTGGTGAATTCCGTTGAGGACTCGGATGGATTTCTGCGTCGCTATTTTCTTTTTCATGAACATGAAGGCATGATATATTATCCGCTCGCACTTGAAGCGCTGAAACTATTGGAAAATCCCACGATCCCGGAGGAAGCCAACCGCAGCGGCAAAGAATTCATCGTCGGCAAATACCGGATCCCCAAAGTAGATGCCAATACCATGATGATCAACTTTGCCGGTCCGGCGAATAAAACGTTTAGAACCTATTCCTTTTCCAATATTCTGGATGATAAAAGTTTTACCCTCCCGGCACAAGAGGATACAGATATTTTCGAATCGTACCTCAAATGGGGAACTTTCAAGGACAAAGTCGTTTTTGTCGGCGCAACGGCGGAAGAATTGTGGGATACCAAACTGACGCCATTTTATACTTTTGCCGGTGAAAAACTGAAAATGCCCGGCGTCGAAACCCATGCCAATGCATTGAGCACTATCCATAGAGGCGAATTTCTTCGGATGGTCGATCCTTTTGTCGAGTTTGTTTTGCTCATTGTCCTGGTGGCATCGACGGCGTTAGTGACAATTTACCTCAAGCCGCTGCGCGCGCTGTTGGCGGTCGTCCTTGTCCTGGTCGCTCTGCGCTTCAGCGCTTATTATTTCTTTAAAAGTCAGGGCCTGATCATGAACCTGACCACCCCTTATCTCGGCATTGCCTATTGTTATGTCGGCGGACTGGTTTTTTCAATCATCCGTGAACAGAAGGAACGATTTCGAATTAAAAAAATATTCCAGCACTATGTTTCACCGGCTGTGGTCAATAAAATGCTCGAATCCGGACAACTCCCTCAATTCGGCGGAGAGCGACGGGAATTGACCGTCTTTTTTTCCGATATTCGACGATTTTCTCATTTTTCCGAATTGCATGAGCCGGAGGTTGTTGTCAAACGACTGTCAGATTATCTTACGGAGATGGTAGATATTATTTTCCGGCACGAGGGTACGCTCGACAAGTTTGTGGGCGATGAGATCATGGCCATTTTTGGTGCTCCGTATTCATACGAAAATCATGCAGAGCGTGCCTGCCGGGCAGCGCTCGAAATGGCCGCCCGGCTGCAGATACTGCAGAGCCAATGGACTGCCCAAAATGAGGACATATTTCAAATCGGCATCGGCATCAATTCAGGCAAGGCGGTTGTCGGGAATCTGGGTTCCGAACAGCTTTTCGATTATACTGTCATCGGCAATGAAATCAATCTGGGCGCTCGATTAGAGAGCGCCAATAAAGTCTATCAAACCACTATCCTGATGACGGAAAATACGCATAATCTTGTCAAAGCCATCGCCCAAGCGCGTGAAATTGATTACGTGAGGGTTGTCGGTATTCAGACGCCGGTGCGTATTTATGAGCTGCGCTCGTTCGATGCTTTACCGCAACTGGAACGGGATTTGATTATTGCAGCGTTTGAAGAAGGTTTGCGTTTATACCGCCATCGCAGTTGGGGAGAAGCGTTAAAAATTTTCAGAAGGATTTTGCGGGATTTTCCGTCCGATGGTCCGTCCAAGATTTATACGGTGCGTTGTCTCGATTTTCTGGAACATCCGCCGTCAGCGGAGTGGGATGGAATTCATGAATTGAAGGAAAAATAGGAGCTGTATTAAAAATTCTTCTCCGCTGTTATCCAAACCGTATCAAGGTTCACTTGCTTTTATGCTATTAATTGCGGCTCTGCGTCTTTGCGTGAACGCCAAAATTATTGTCTGCAAATGTCAGCTTAAACTGTTTTTCATTCCGCCACAATCAGGACTTGACCGACAAGGAATTTTGCCCCCCCCCTTGATTTTATGGCAGGCGTTGCAGCCATTGTTGTGCTTTGGGCACATATTCGCTGCTTGGATATTGGTTGATTAACTGATTAAAAAATGCTTTTGCCTGATCGAGCTGTCCCAACTTTTGGTGACACCGCCCCAACATCAAGGTGGCATCGTCCAATTTATACGATTGGCTGTAGGAAAGTACCGAGGTAAAGGCATTTATGGCCGCCGCATAATCGCCCTTGGCAAAATAATTTTCACCGATCCAATAGATGCAGTTTCCGGTTAATTTGTGCTGGGGATAGCTGTTTCTCAAAGACGTAAAGATTTCAATTGAACGATCATAGTTTTTAGTGCCGAAATTTCTCAGGGCATCCTGATAAGAGGAACTGAAATCAGTCGGAGACTGTTTGACCTGCGCCAGTTCACGTTGCAGCTCTGTGATGCGGCTGTCTTTCATTTGAATTTGCGACTGCATCACCGATATCTCATTATCACGATCCTTGATCAATGCCCGTAAGCTTTCCGCGCGCGTTTTCAGTTCATCTGCGCTTTGAGTCTCGGGAGCTTTGGTCGGCCTTTGGGTTGTGGCAGCGACAGCGGTTTCAGCATTGGCAGGGGTTTCTTCACCCTCGAAAGCTCCCAACTGACGCAAAATAGCGGCTGTTGCTTCATCCATTGGCTCTTCTTCCGGCGGCAATTGAGTGACGACCTCCCCTCGTTCTGAAGAGGCAATCTGCTGTTCCTCTGACGCCCGCGCCGCTTTTTCACCCATGAGAAAAACAAGGCCTGTGCGGACATTCAGGAACCCGTCCTTTGAAGTGCCCTGGACAGCACCGTCAAGCCCGTCTGTGGTTGTGAAGCGGTATTCAGCCATGGTGGTAAGGGCAACGCTTTTAGACAAATATAAATCAAATCCGCCGCCATAAAAAAAGTTGACATCCCAGAAAGGTTTGCCTTCGAGATCGGTACTGCCAATGGCCCAGTCTTTATCGCGGAAATAAGTATAGTTCAATCCGCCGACTCCAAGCGTGGCGTAGGGACGGAATTTGCCTTGAGTGAGAAGATAAATATTCCCCTTCAAATCCGCGTTGATCACATTGGTATGAAACGTGCGTTTCGAAAATCCATCAGCCAGTTGTCCGTATCCTAATCCGATTCCGATATTGAATCGATCGCTGAGAAGAAAGCGCATCTGCGCTTCTCCGGCGAGTGCCAAGCCTGCAGGGGAAATATCGCAAAATGGCATTTGCACTCCCATGTCAAACCCAACAGCAAAAGAAGGTTTCGCGTCCTGAGCGGTCAATCGTCCGACAGAAAAAAGCATCGTAACGATGATGACAGAAATAACAGAGATGCATTTAATCATAGCTTTCTCCTGAAATGGCAATCTCCTTGGAAAGAGGGCTCGCTAAAATGAATCATTTGTTAATTGTTGATACTGCTGCATGACTTCATGCGGCAATATCGTTTCTATATTAATTTGTTGGCCGCTGTTCTGATTATAGGCTGCGAGGAGGATAGAAATATCTTTGAGCACATTTTCCAATTCATATGCGTCCATTGTGCGGCTGAGAATGTTTCGCAATGTGAGCAGTTTGTCGCCCAGACGTTCAAAATAGTAATTGCTCAACGATGAACTGATCAGGTCTTGAACTTTATGATCGATCTCCTGCTTTCTCTCAATGATGTTTTGAATCGCGTCTTTGACCTGATAGGCCTTCAATTCTTTTTTCAAAGAGGCATCGATTCCCATATAAAGCAAAAGCGAGGGGCTCTTTTGGTAATAATCCGTTTTCGGAGCAATCTCCTGCAGAATGTAACGTTCCACCACCCGTTTTTCATTGGCATTGAGTGAACGATGACTGGCATAACGCAATGAATTCGCTTCTTGAGCGTAGGTGATGCGCGTCAAGAGATCAAAGGTGGGAAAGTAAAAAAGCTCTTCCATTTTTTGCCTGCTTTTTGAGATCAAGGAATTTTACTCTCCCCGAAAATAACAATTTTTATGCCAAATTGTCGACAAAGTGGTGAATACACATTAAACATTATTTTATGGATTTTCATTTCAACATAAATTAAGAGCACGCTCAAGTACAGTTTTATCATATGATTAGAATGATATCTACTGAATATGGATTCTGTTGTTTTTCAGACTTGAGAAACCGGTTCATGTCGCTTGTTGCCGATGATGCAATAGTGCATCAAAATACCCTTTCTGTAACTGGCTGCGACACTTGCATGATTTTACTAAAGATAGCATAAAAACATGCTCTTTGTCAAGAAATTTTATTGATTTACCTTACAGTGGAACAAAAAGATTACACTCCTGATCATCCTGTCAAAATGGGGGAGTTTGTTCTTGCTTTTTTGTGGGTTGCTCGTTATCTTAATAAAGCCAACTGTATGGCAACGGATTACTCATTTGAGTGGCGAAAATGAGCCCTGTAGTTTCTACAATTGATACGCGATGTAAACGTTGCTTTTCCTGCATTCGATTATGCCCTGCAAAAGCGATCAAATTTGAAAATGGACAGGCCAAAGTAATTGTCGAGCGCTGCATCGCCTGCGGCAATTGCATACAGGTTTGTCCTCAACATGCCAAACGCGTTCGCGACGGCATCGCACGCAGCAATGAACTGCTGCGCGACCATCATCCAGTTTTTGCCATCCTGGCGCCCTCTTTTGCTGCTGCTTTTGCTTCCGTAACTCCTGAACAGGTTATTGCCGGAATCAAATTATTGGGTTTCGATCAAGTATGGGAGGCTGCCTTTGGCGCCGATTTGATCATGGAGGAATACGCGCGGATTCATCAAACCGGCGTGTTGCCAACCATGATCACTTCACCCTGCCCGGCAATCGTCAATTATATCGAAAAATATCATCCTCATTTGACCATGGTGCTTGCCCCCATCGTCTCCCCGATGATTGCGGTTGGTCGTGCGATCAAGTGGAAATTTTGTCCATCGGCCGCTGTCGTTTTCATCGGTCCCTGCGTCGCCAAGAAGAAAGAGATGGAAGACGAACAGGTCCTCGGCGTCATTGATGAAGTGCTTACCTTCAATGAACTGCAGACCATGTTCCAGGAGAATCAGATTGAACTGAATCTGCTTGATCCTGCTGATTTCGATGGCCCTCGTGCTGACAGAGGGAGAGTGTTCCCCCTCTCAGGAGGACTTTTTGAGTGCTCTGACGCTGATCATGATATTTTGAATCGCGAGGTACTGGTCAGCGAAGGAAGGGATCGAGTGCTTGAAGTGCTGCAAAAGGTGGATAAAGGCGACATTGAAGCGCGGTTTTTAGATTTATTATTCTGTCGCGGTTGTATTCATGGTCCGATGATGGCCAATGATGAATCGGTATATGTGCGTCGAGATCGTCTCGTCAACTATATCTATTCCAAACAAGATGCGAAGCGGCAGGAACAGGCTAAAAATGATCGCGCAGAATACGCGGACTTGAATCTGAAGCGCGGTTTTTCGATCCTCGATTTACGTTCCACCCAACCCAATGAGGAAGATATCCGCGAAATTTTGCAGCGTACCGGTAAATGGCAACCTGAAGATGAGCTGAATTGCGGCGCTTGTGGATACCCGTCATGCCGCGAAAAAGCAATTGCTGTTTATCAGGGCTTGGCAGAAGCAGAAATGTGTCTCCCCTATATGCTCGATAAAACCGAAAAGATTCAAAATAAACTGGCGGCATCCAATCGCAAAATAAAAAAGTCACTTTTATCCCTCAAAATGGCGCAAGAGCAATTGATTCAGTCGGAAAAGATGGCTTCGGTCGGCAAATTGGCAGCCGGTGTCGCCCATGAGTTGAATAATCCCTTGGGCGGAATCCTTTTGTTTACCAATATTTTATTAAAAAAGCTGGAGCATAGCAATGACGCTGACGCCCTGAAAAAGATAGCCAATGAAGCTGAACGATGTCGCCATATCGTTCAGGGGCTACTCGATTTTTCGAGGCAGTCGCGTTTCGACTGTAAACCCAACGATATCCACAAATTAATTGACAGCACGCTGAAAATCGTCATTGAGCAGCCTTTGTTCCAGTCGCTCGCACTCAAAAAAGAATTTGCTGCGGGTCTGGGTCCGGTATTCGTCGATCATCTTCAAATTCAGCAGGTTCTGCTCAATCTGTTCATGAATGCTGCCGAAGCGATGCAAGGTCGAGGAGAATTGCTGGTGAAAACAGGAAGCGCTAAGAACAATCACTTTGTTTTGGTTTCGGTGTGTGACAGCGGTCCCGGAATGTCCAAGATGACCATGAATCATATTTTCGATCCCTTTTTTACCACCAAACCAGTCGGCAGGGGTACGGGCTTGGGGCTGGCCATTGTATATGGCATCATGCGACAACACGGAGGTGATATCAGGGTTGAAAGTCAACTTGGTAAGGGCAGCCAATTCACAATGTTTATTCCAACCGCAAATTAAATCTTGCCCCGTGACTGTTATATGATAAAAAAGAGTTGCGGTATTGATATGAAAGTAACTAACTTGACAAAAGACGTTCCATACCATGGTGAATGAAATGGCAAAGAGAATTCTTCTTGTGGATGACGATGCGGATTTTCTCGATATCAACAATACCATCCTGACAGCCGGCGGGTATATGGTCGATACGGCATGTACCTCGGCTGAGGCACTGGAAAAGCTGCGCAGTCAAACGTATGATCTGGTCATCATCGACTTGATCATGGAAGAACTGGACTCTGGTTTCTCCATTGCCTATGCTGTGCGCGATCAGGAGCAGACACGGAACCTGCCTATTCTGATGCTCACCTCGGCCCAGGAAAAAACGGGATTCAATTTCGAGTTTGACAAAGACAAGCAATGGATGAAGGTCGATGATTTTGCGGCCAAGTCTCTCTCTCCGGCTGAATTGTTGAAACGGGTTTCTCTATTGATTGGAAAAGTTAAATAGATGAGCAAGAAAACAGGCAGGATTCTGGTCATCGATGATGAGGAAGTCATTCGATCCGGCTGTCGACAGATCCTGGAAATGTATGATTATCATGTGGATGAAGCGGCGAATGGTCGGGAAGGCCTGCAGAAATTGATGCAAAATGAGTATGATGTCGTCTTGACCGATATGCTAATGCCCGAAATGGATGGAATGCAGCTCCTGGAAGAGATTAATCAGTCCGGGAAACAGGTCATCATTATTGTCATCACCGGCTATGCGACGATTGAGAACGCCATCAATGCCGGCCGTAAAGGTGCTTTTGACTATCTGCCCAAACCGTTTAATTCAGATGAATTATTGGCCAAAGTTGAGCGCGCGATCGACTATCGTGACCATCTGCAGGAGATTGAGCGGCTGCGGGAGGAGCGGGATCGTAATCTGCTGGAGAGCAGCAATGAGCGCGCCCGTACATTAACCATCATCAATTCGATGAGTGAAGGGGTGCTGGCGACAAATCGGCAGCACCAAATTGTTCTGATGAATCCGATGGCTTCGCGGATGATGCACATCAGCGAAGCGCGGGCAGCCGGAAGACGGGTTGAAGAGATCATCCGCAATCCTGATCTGCAGCGCTCGATCATCGATTCTTTGGAACAGGTGACCTCGACGCTCAGTTGTACTCATCTAGAATTTGACACTGTTTATGGCCGAGCTATACAGGCGAGCATCACGCCGGTCATCGATGAAAATAAGGCGTGCATTGGCACCGTGACCGTCCTGATTGATGTGTCCGAGGAAAAAAAAGTTGAAAAAATGAAGTCTGACTTTGTCAGCTATGTCGCGCATGAACTCAAAGCGCCGCTGGGCGCCATAGAGGGATATCTCAACATCATTCTCGACGGCATTATCGCCGCCAATCCTCAAAAAGAACGGGAGATGATCGAGAAATCTCGCGACCGCGCGCATGGCCTGATCGCTCTCATCAATGATTTGCTGGATCTTTCGCGGATTGATCGGAAACGGTCGTTAAAAGCCATGGGGCCGATCAATATCGTGGAGCTCCTCCAGGAAACAGTCGATTTTTATAAAAATCGCGCGGAAAGCAAATCCCTGGCGGTCAATTTTTCGACCGATGACGATCTTCCGTTTATTCGGGGGAACAAAGAAGATTTATCGCGTCTATTCGCAAATTTGGTTAGTAATGCCATAAAATATACGCCTGAAAATGGTCATGTGGATATCTCGGTTCAAAAAAGCAATTCCCACCTGTTCGTCAATGTAGCCGATTCCGGGATTGGCATTCCTGCCGAGTCGCTCACTCATATATTTGATGAGTTTTTCCGTGCAAAGAACGCGATGGACAAAAAAATCACCGGGACAGGATTGGGGCTTTCAATTGCGCGAAAAATCGCCAAGGATCATCAGGGTGATATAGAGGTCGAGAGCCAGGAGAATGTCGGATCAACTTTCCGCGTCACACTGCCGATCATTGCGGAGAACTAAATGACTTTCTTTGAGAATGGAAGAGGAGCTAACATGCTGGTCAAAGAAATTGTCGAACAACTGGGACTGGTTATTTTCAGCGGCGAACAGATGCTGGACAAACAGGTGACAGGCGGTGTAATATCTGATATATTGAGCGATGTCATGGCTCAGGCACAAAAGGGCGCTATCTGGGTGACCAATCAAACGCATGAAAATGTTCTTGCCATCGTCTTTTTTAAAAGCCTGGCCGGTGTGATTCTGCCGGGTGGATTGCAGTTGGATGAGCCGGCTGCCGAAAAGGCGATTGAAAAAAAACTGCCGGTCTTCCTCTCCCAATTATCCGCTTTTGAAATCGTCGGACGGCTCTATGAACTCGGCATCGGGAAAACGTTATAGGGGATTGAGTTTTCGTTCATTTTATCACATGAGCCAATTTATTTTCAGTTGATTTAAAATTTTTCTTGACAAAATCTCATTGTTTTGATATAATGAGTTATGTTCATAACATATAATTAGAGTTTGCAAGTTTTTTATGTGACGCCTGTGGAGACGCTTTGGATAATCTGGATCGCATAAAACGACTGTTGATCTATAAAAACTTGTTATGTCAAATGCAGAACTTGGGGTTTGTCAAAGTTTTCTCCGACAACATTGCCGATGCTCTCGATATATCATCCAGTCTCGTGCGCAAAGATTTTGCTTTTTTCGGCATTGTCGGCAGTCAAAAAGGCGGTTATGATATTGTTACCATTCTTGGTAAAATAAACGAAATTCTCGGTAAAAATCAGGTACAAAAAGTCATCGTCATCGGAGTCGGCAGGCTGGGTTCCGCTTTTTTGCGTTACGGCAAAGGATTTACCGACGAGGGCATTAAAATTGTCGCCGGTTTTGATGTCGATCCGTCGATCATCGATCCCAATGCGGATCCGCCTGTTCTACTCATCAGCAACCTCTCGGAATTTATTAAAACCAACAGCATCCACATTGCCATCGTCGCCGTGCCAGAAGCTTCTGCCCGTCATACCATTGATCTTCTGAAAAGTGAAGGCATACTGGGTATTCTGAATTTTACATCATTGAAAATTAAAAGCACAGAGGAAACGATTATTAATCATGTGAACATCGAACACGAACTCGCGCGCCTCATCTATGCGGTGAACAACAGACGCCAGGTTTCATAAGCTCTTCTTACGGTCTTCGACTACGGTCTCGCTCTTGCTCTTGTGGTGATGCTCAAGTAAAGTACGTATAGTGAAACTACGCTTTAACCTTGGGAGTGCAATATGGTTATCAAATCGACAGATTTGCTAACGTTTTTACAAAAGACAGCTCGTGACCAGCTGGGTGGCTTTACCGAAATTTTTGCTCCAGCAACATCGCCCTGGTCAGAACCTCGAAACACCTTTTTCACCCCTTTACACGATTCTCAAACTCCACTCCTTGATTCTTATCGAACAGTCGATCCGGTCAAAATATTAATCTATCACATCCGCGAACAGATACAAAACAACCGCAATGGAGTCGGCAAACATCTTATCTTGGGCGTCAAAGCGTGCGACCTCAAAGCTTTGCTTTTGTTGGATGATGCCTTGAAAAACAGGGATGTCATCGATCCCAGTTATGCAAAATGGCGCGATACCTCCACCATTGTGTCCACCGACTGTGGATCTATTGCCGCCACCTGCCATTGCACCCTGGTCGGCGGCAAACCTTATGCGGAATCGGATTTCGACCTAAATCTTGCAGCATTTGATGACAGCTATTGGATAACAATCGGCACTGAACGGGGTAAGGAGCTTGTTGATCTGATGTCATCGATCACCACCGTTCTTCCCGGTCAAGCCGAACAATGGCAGCGGGTCGTTCAGCGGCGCGAGCGAATTATTCAGGAACTCGCACAACAAAATCAACCCTTCCAGCGCCGGGATGGTTATTTAGACATGCGGCATTGCGGCCCCCAACCGTGGAAGGAAGAGGCAACTCCCTGTATCGGTTGCGGGGCTTGTACCAACATTTGTCCCACCTGCTATTGCCTCATTCTGAATGACGAGAGCAAAGAAGGGACATTCATCAAGGAGAGAAGCTACGATTCCTGCCAATGGAATGGCTATGCTCGCGTCGCCGGAGGCAGTTCCCCTCGCCCGAAAATGAATCAGCGGTTTCGCAATCGTTATCTGTGTAAATTTGACTATATGTATCACAATTTTAACCGCATCGGTTGCACCGGTTGCGGTCGTTGTACCGAAGCATGCGCCGGTGAAATTGATTTTCGTCGAGTTGTCAAAGCAGTACAGGACAGCGCCTTGGCCGGCAAAAATCATTGATGAGACGTTTTAATCGATAAACTGTCATTCAGACTAACGTTGAGAGAGTGCGAAAATGGCTGCACCTTTTGAGAATAATGGAAATCCGGTATGGCTGCAGAATCCTTACGCGGTCATCCCGGCCGTCATTTACGATGTGGTTGAAGAGTCCCCCCTGATTCGGACCTTGCGTTTAAAACCGGAACGTCCGATGGTCTTTCGTACCGGGCAATTTATCGAATTGACCATTCCTGGAATTGGCGAGGGTCCTTTTACCCCCTCTTCATCGCATTTTGTCTCGCAAGAGCTGGATGTGACCATCATGAAGACCGGTTTTGTCACCGAGTATGTTCATCGCGCCAGGGTCGGTGAAATCGTCGGCCTGCGGGGTCCCTTTGGTTCCCATTATCCGATCGAAAAATTTGTTGGTAAAGATGTGGTCATTCTCGGCGGCGGATGCGGTTTGGCGCCGTTGCGCTCTCTTTTTCTGACTCTATTGCATGAGGCGGAAAAATATCGCAGCATCACCTTTCTCGCCGGCGCCAAATCGCCCAAGGACTGCATTTATAAGGATGAAGTGTCCGGGTGGAGGAAATATCCCAACGTTCAATTCAAAAGAGCTGTCGACGTCGTCCCGGAAGGCGAAAAGTGGGATGAGGATGTCGGTGTTGCCACGATTCTGCTTAAAAAATTAAAAATAGATCCTGCCGATAATCCGGCAATTGTTTGCGGACCGCCGATCATGATGAAGTATGGAACCTTCGATTTGCTCAAGTACGGTTTCAAAGAGGAAAATCTATTCCTTTCCATGGAAAAAAAGATGTACTGCGGGTTCGGACAATGCCGCCATTGCGTCATCGGAAAATATTATGCCTGTAAAGATGGCCCTGTTTTTACCTATGCCCAGATCAAAGATGAGGAGGATATTTGGGAATGAAACGATTGCTCATCGATATACCTGCCTTGATCGCAGGCAAGGGCGCCATTCAGGAGATTGAATGCGAATATATGTATCATCGTCAAAATGCCGGCGCATTTGACCTGCTCGAAGTTGCCGAATTTGCCTCATACTGCCGCCGCTGCCTGGACGCCTTTTGCGTTTCTGCTTGTCCCAAGGAGGCGTTGGAACGATTGGAGACCGGGACGATTAAACGTCATAACATGCGTTGTGTCGGCTGCAAGAGCTGCATCCTCGCTTGTCCTTTCGGCACAATTTTCCCGGAAGTGATCAATTATCTCAGCACAAAATGTGATTATTGTCTGAATCAACTGGGTGATCATCCCGATTACATTCCGGTATGTGCAAAAACAGCCCCCAACAACGCTTTTCAAATGGTGGACATTGAAGAACAGCCGGAGAGCCATATTTTCTTTGTCGGTGAGCACCTGGCGGTGAAAAGTCCGAGCTGGCTGCAGAAGGAGGGGAAAAGATGAAAATCGAATACCTGTTTTATCTGCTCGTTTTTCCCGGACTGTTGTTCACCAGTACGCTGGGCTTGGTCGTCGGTTGGGTGGATCGCAAGGTTTCGGCACGATTTCAATTTCGCGTCGGTCCTCCATTTTTTCAGAATTTTAACGATTTTTTCAAATTGCTCGGCAAAGAAACCATGATCACCAAAGAGACTGTGGCTTCGCTGTTTATATCGGCTCCTTTTATTGCTTTCGCGATGATCGTACTTGTGTCAACGATGATCGGCGCAGCCCTGTTTTTCAACGTCAGCTACGGCGGTGATCTGTTGGTGGTTATGTACCTGCTCATGCTCTATTCGGTAATGGTTATCCTCGGTGGATCCTCAACCGGCAATGTTTTTTCGAGCATCGGCGCCAGCCGTGAAATCAAATTATTATTGGCCGATGAACTCGCGTTTATTTTCGTCCTCCTGGTTCCGATTGTCAAAGCCGGATATTCAGTCAATTTGGAGGGAATTATTGCCGCCCAAACGGAGGGAGCTTTTATCGGCTCAGCCTCAGGGATCATTGCCTTTATCATCGGCATTCTCTGCATTCAGGCGAAAATGACGCTTCCTCCTTTTCATATTCCCGAAGCTGAGACAGAGATCATCGAAGGCCCCTTCATGGAATATAGTGGTCCGCCGCTGGCTTTTTGGAAACTTGGCCATCTGATGATGTGGGTCACT
>RPQV01000040.1 GCA_003818595.1 Calditrichota bacterium | reverse complement strand
TGGTTTTTTCGCGGCTGCCGTCGTCGACAAGGATGATCTCATAATCATCAGTAATTTTTTCGGCGGTCATAATCGCCTCAATCACCATACTGGGGATGGTTCCCCAATCATTATAAACCGGGAAAAATATCGAAAGAGAAATGTTTTTCTTTTTCATGAAGAATGATCCGTCCGCTTATTCACTTGTAATTTTATAGATATAGGCTTTTCTCGGTCCGACAGTGATCTCCTGCAGCAATTGAAAACCCGGCTGACTCTGTCCATTACCGAGAAAATGAATGATTTTCCAGCCGCGATTATCCATCTTCCATTGAAACCATGCGTTATCCGTTGCAAAAATACGATTTGCACTCATCCAGGCGATATAGGTTACATGACGGTTCTTCAGCCATTCGTGCAGAGCAGGAGGATCCAGGTCGGGCAGTTCTGTCGGCTTGATGAAAGCATCCTCAGCAATCGCACTATAGAAGCTGATGATGGTCGGCTGCTCTGCGACCATTTGATCGCCCGGTTCATAATGGGCAGCAAACCATTCAGCAACCATACGGAATTCAGCCTTACTGTAGCGAAAATCATATTGCTGACCATTTGTCGCTGAACTCATCCAATAAGTTATGGACATAAAAAAAACCGCGCACATCATAAAAATAACCGGCGGTTGTTCCTCGACCCGAAGCAACGACCATAAAACGATGGCTATCGAGGCAAAAAGTATTAAAAACGTACTCCATTCAACGCGATATTGCGGAAAAGAAACCGGCTTGAACATGAGCAGCGCCGTCACCAGAATAAAGAGTGCAAAGGATATCACCAAATATCCCGGCTTGGCGAGCCATCGACGGACCTCCGCGTCATGTTGGTAAACGTATTTCCCCGCGCCCATTGCACCAAAGATAATAAAAATCAATACATTCCAGGCAATGATGACCTGATAGTCGAAATTGGGCATGGGCCATACGACATGCATCAGGATAAAACCCGCAAACAGAATCATGAAAGCGACTGCCTGCCGCGCCTCTTTTCGGTAATGCACAATCATTCCATAGACAAAGAGCGCAAAAGAACAGCCGAAAAACAGTTTAAAGGTCTGAGGAGGAAAAAATCCAAGCAATCCCTGCCAAAAAAACTTGAAGAACTGCAGATTGGGCTTGTACTCGTTAAAATAGGAAAAATAACTGCCGCCGTCGCCGCCGTTGGATTGCAGCACTGTCCATAAAACAATAAATATACCTGCCGAAAAGGCGGTCGCCAAGGTACGGATTTTCCGCGGACGATAGATGAAATCGGCAAGACCAATCGCGGCGATCACGAGCGCACCTTCATAGCGAACCATAGATGCCAAAAACGCAGTAAAATAAGCCCAGCGCTTCTCTTTAAGAAAAAAATAAATTGACGCCAGGATAAAAACCGTCACCATAATTTCGGATTTGGGTTTCACAACCATCCGCACCGTACTGGGATGAAAAGCCCACGCCCAGAGAAAAACCAAGGCGAACCGTGGAAATAAATGACGGCCAATGGCATATATCAACCAGAACGAAACAACCGCCGCAACGACATTCAATGCTTCAGCGGCATGCAATTCGCGTTGAACACCCTGAAAAAGGGAGGAAATCGGCGCCAATATCAATGCATAAAGGGGTGGACGTTTGAAATCTTCAGGCCACTCGCCGTTGCGCAACGCCATCGCCTTGGCACGAAAATCGAAAAAATCGCTCTCCGGCACGTAAAAATCATTGACAAAACGACCGATATGCCACATAAAAACAACCAACAGCATGCCAAAGAGAATATTTTGATTTAAAACTCTGTATTTCACCTGAGATCCTCAAATGAAATGGGTACGACTTGATTGACGGCATCCTTGACGACAGAAGAGCAAAGCGCTTCAAGCTCTTTGACGCGATTGCCCAATTTACTGACCGATTTTTCCGTCGCCGCGCTGGGATGACACATCAGCTCACTGATCCCCTGCGGCAATTCGGCGATCAATCGCAGCAGGGTTTCTTCCTTTGCATGAAGATGCATCCATTCAAAACCATAAAAATAATCAGGATGCTTTACCTCCATTTTCTTCACCCAACGATTCGCCCAATAAACTGTTTGCTGCTGCAGTTGATAATAGAGCGGCATGGACCACGCCGCTCTTGAGACGAAGCGGCAGCGTACAATTCCAAACTGCAGCGCCACTTGGTGGAACAAGTTGCCTAAGCGGGGTAATCCATGGATATGATGATGGCTGTCAAAATGATCCAGGCGCAAATTCAAATCAAGACATTTCTGCACCTGGGCCTGTAATTCGCAGCAGATCTCTGCACTTTTTAATCGACGAGAGAACCAGCGACTGATAAAGTGATTCTTTGGCCAAAAACAACCTTGATCGTCGATCAAAGAGGAAATTTTATGAGACGGCAAGACCGGATGGCCTTCTGTTAGGTTGAAGTGAATACCTACCGGAAGATGGTGACGTAGTACAAGGTCGGCAGCCTCGGCAAATGCGGGAAAATTCACCATGAGCGAGGTGCTGGTGACAATGCCGTGGGTGAAGGCACTGATGACGCCTTGATTAATGGCGGATGATCGTCCCAAATCATCGGCATTGACAATGAGAAAGGTATCCAAAGGTGCTCTACTCAGGGTTGCATAATTGATTTCGGTAAAACGCGCTCAGGTCGCTCAAACACTTTTGCGAATCAAATACCTGCAGAACTCTTTCCCGACCATTTCTGCCGAACGTCGAACAGAGTTCGCGGCTCTCCAGCAGTTTGCGCATGGCCAGGGCGAGAGCCTCACTGTCCCGCTGGGGTGTCATAAAGCCTGTTTGATTCTCAACCATTAATTCAGGTATGCCGGAAATATTCGTCGTAATGACGGGCAATTCCATCGCCATGGCTTCGGCGATGACATTGGGGATGCCATCCTGATTGCCGTCTTTTTCCACCACACAAGGCAGGACGAAAATATCAGCCTGTTCATAATAGGAATAGATTTGGTCAGGTTGAACTGAGCCAATCAGGTGAACAGAACCTTCAAGTTTCAGGTTTCGTATCAGCTCCTGTAATGAAACGAGCAAGGGGCCGTCACCGACTATTTGACAATAAAAGTTCTTTTCGAGTTCCCGCAATTTTGCACACGCTTGGATCAGAATATGAAATCCTTTTTTCTCAACCAGTCTGCCGACGGAAAGAATCCTAAACGTTGAATTTTCCGGATGCCTGCTGCGGGTAAAACGATTACTATCTATCCCATGATAGAAAACAAAACATTTCTTTTCGTCTGAGGGTTGAACAATTTGTTTAAGGATCTCGCGATTGTAGTGAGTACAGGTGAGAATGAATTTAGCGTGATTCAATTTTGTCTGCAGCTGCGACTGTTGGGTAAAGATGTCATACGCGTGAGCTGTAACCGCATAATCAAGGTCGAGGAGACGTGCGCACAGCATGGCAAAACTAGCGGCAGCGTCAGCAAAATGCGAATTGATAAAGGTAATTCGATCACGATGCATCTGCAACGCCAAAGGCGCCGCCAATAAGAAATGCAGACGAATATCCTGACGTTGCTCTTTGGAGATTTCACGACCTGAGCCGCATGACCGCAACAGAGAAAAAAAGCGCACGTCGCCGTCATGCTGCCGGAGCACAAAAATCGCCGTCGCCGCATATCTCAGTGGAAAAAGAAAGAGAAAAAACAAGTGCGCCTTGACGATGTGAAAAATCCTCAGTGTATCCAGCAGATAAAATATGGGGCGCGGTTCCTTGAAAGATCGATCGCGGTTATGATCACCAGGCCGGAAAAGCGAGTAAATCTCCAAATCGAGTCCTAATTGAGTCAATCCGGTCATCTCTTTGCTGATAAACGTTTCAGACACCAAAGGAAAGGCGTTATGGATAAAACCAATTCGCACTGTTTTTTTCTTCAGAGATGAGGTCAAGGAAAGCCTCATTTGGCTTTTCGCATATATTTTGACAGGTGCTCGCGATAAAACTCGACAGTTTTTTCAACGCCTTCGCGCAGATTCACTCTCGGGATCCAACCGCAGGCCTGATGAAATTTCTCGAACGTGACGACAAATTTACGGATATCGATGCTCTCACGCTCCGGTGGAAAAGGAATATGAACATACTGGCCTTTGCCGACGGCGCGTATCACTTCCTGCACCATTTCTAAAAACCGACTTTCAATGCCGGAACCGATAAAATATACTTCCTGATTCGCCTGGGGATCGATCGCAGCGCGCACAAAAGCATCCACGACATCATCGACATAAACGTAATCACGCGTCTGTAAACCATCGCCGTAAACAGTGATATCTTTTCCGGTCATGGCGTTCTGAATAAACCAATTGAGAATGCCGTAATAGCCATGCTGCATTTGGCATCGCGGTCCATAAACGTTATTCAGCCGCAATGAAACAACCGGAAATTTATAAATATGGCCATAGAGCAGCAGATATTTTTCCGCAGCCAATTTGTTGATGCCATAGACATCAGTCGGCTGAGTCGGGTGGTTTTCGTCAACCGGCAGATAGACGGGTTCGCCAATCTGACCCCGACTGCCGGCATAGACGACCTTGGCGCCGGTATTTAACTCGGCCAGAATCTTACAGAGTTTGAGAGTCCCATTGCAATTGATGTCCGTGTCCAACTCGGGATCGGCCATGGATACTTCTCTCCCCACCTGGGCTGCGAGGTGAAAGACGATCTCTTTATCCACAAGGTGAGTTCGTAATTTACCCTCATCGCGAATATCCGCGACAACGGTATGAACATCACTTTGTATTCCCTCAATATTAGTCCAATTCCACCCGTAAGGGTCGAGGCAGGCATCGTACAGGGTTACTTGGGCGCCGGCCGCGACAAGGCGATGCGCCAGGTTGCTGCCGATAAATCCCAGACCGCCGGTGATAAGGACCTTTTTACCATTCAATATTCGATCATCCGTTTGCATTACAATTCATTTCCTTAAAGAGTTTTGAAAATTCTTTTCCTAAAACTGACAGGGTACAGTGATTGATAAACACCTCATGTCCTCCCTTGGCAATGGCGTTGCGCAGATTCTCATCATTTTTCAGTTTCAGCACCGCATCAGCCAAGGCGCCGGGATTCGCTCTTTCCACAAAATAGACACTCTTTTCATGAGTCAGCAGTTCCTGAACCGGATTATTCCGGGCAGTGATCAACGGTTTGGCCATCGCGATGGCTTCTACGACCTTATTGGTCACCACCCGCAGGGTTCGAGGATTATCACCGAATATTCCGAGGCAGACATCAGCCCGGGCCATATAGTCAGCCAGTGTTTCGTAGGGTACCGGATCGATAAAGGTGACGTTATTAAGCTCGAGGCGGCGCGCCAATTCCTGGTCTTCCTGAAAAGTAATGCCCTTTCCGATAATTTGAAAGTGAATATTTTCATTGCGCAAAAGATGCGCAGCCTGAAGGATATATTTGATTCCGTGAAACGGGGCATATTCACCATGGAAATGGACGAGAAATTGTTCCGTCATCCTGGCGATATTGCGGGGGAAAATCACCTGGTCGTCGACTGCGAGAAATATACGGCGAAATTTGTTTTCCTGTTCATGAAAAAGTCTGGCGCACTCTATAATGTGGTCTTGGCTTTCGAGGACGATGAACCGGGAGCATTTGCATGAAACAATGTCGCTGAGTTTATAGAACCATGCCTTCAGAGACCCCTCCTTGGCCTTCCCTCGATCCTGCACCATCGTATGATAGGTGGCAATATACATGTCAAAAATGATCGCTCTGCCGGTCAAGAGTTTGATGATCGGCAAAATGATCTGGCCATAAAATCCCACCAGGACAAGATCGCAGGATTTAGCCAAGCGAACAGCGCGATAAATCAGCTTGGGATAGTGTTTGAAGGACTTGTCCGGTGGAAAACATCCTACCACTTCAAATCCCTGTTCTTCGAGGGCTTTATAGACAATACGACTGCGGGAATACTCTGCCTCTCGACCAGCGACGAATAGGATTTTTTTCATTCGCTCTTTTTCCGATCGCCTTGCAGTTCCATTTTTTTGAGACGGAAAAGAGCATCCTCGATGAGCCTTCGGTTCGAGCCGATGATATCCGCCACCAGTCCCAAAACGAAAATCTGCACCCCCAAAATCAACAACACGGCTGCCAAAATGAGAGATTGAATATGCCCCGCGCCGCCGCGCATGAAGAAATAGAATACAAATCGCAGACCGATCAGCACACCGGCCAAGAAGAAAAATCCACCGATATAAGAGAACATTTTCAACGGCTCATACATCGTATAGATGCGGGCGATGGTGGCAACCGATCGCTTGATATAGCTCCAGTTCCCGCGAAACAACCGCGATTCCCGAAGTTTGCCGTTGGTGCGAATGGGGACATGGGTGATCGCGAGATTCTTTTTCCCCGCCTGGATGATCGTTTCCAGGGTATAAGTGAAATCGGAGACGACATTCATGCGCATCGCCGCCTCGCGAGAGAGCGCACGAAAACCGCTGGTCGCATCCGGAATTTCTGTGTCGGACACCTGGCGTACCACCCAACTTCCCAAGTTCTGCAATCGTTTCTTGAACCAGGAGAAATGCTCGATGGCATTTGTCTGTCGATCGCCGACGACCATTTCCGCCCTGCCGTTGACAATGGGCGCCACCAGCTTGGCAATGTCCTCACCGCAATATTGATTATCAGCATCAGTATTGACAATGACATCAGCGCCCAATCTCAGACATGCATCCAATCCGGACATGAACCCTTTGGCCAATCCCTTATTCTTGGTCATGCTGACAATATGATGGACGCCGCTTTGGCGCGCAACATTGACTGTTTTATCCGTACTGCCGTCGTCGATAATCAGAAATTCGATCGTATCGATTCCGGGCAATTGCCGGGGTAAATCAGCCAATGTTTGCGGCAGAATATCTTCTTCATTGTAACAGGGAATTTGTATTATCAGCTTCAAATGATACCTTTGTGCTTTATCCAAGTCGAAATGAGTTCAGTTCGATTTCGAATTTCAGTTACGATATGAGTGAGTGAATAGACTCGTCAATTGATAATTTCTTCAATATTATATTCATGAATTTGCCTGGCGTGGGTGAAAATGATCATCTCTCCCAACAAGCCGATGGCGATCATCTGCAGACCAATAACCAGCAGTACCGTACCCAGCAACAACATCGGTCGCCCCGCAATGCCGCCAAATCCGAATAATCGATAGAAGAACAAATAAATATCGATGAAAGCGCCGATGAGAGCGAACACCATCCCGCCGAAACCGAGGAAATGGAGCGGCTTTTTCGAGTATTTGCTGAGAAATATGACGCTGATCAAGTCCAAAAAGCGGCGGACATAATCTTTAGGGTGCAGGGACGTGTCGAAATGCCCGCGCAGCTGTTCAATGGGTTCTTCGACAATGCGAAACCCTTGACGATGAGCGAGCACGGGCAGAAAGGAATTTAACGCGCCGTAGAATGGCACATTTTCCAGGACTTGGCGACGAACCGCAAAGACGCCGCTGTTGACATCGTGAAGATGCAGCTTTGTGGCGTGATTGGTGATGGCATTGAATGCTTTGGAAATCCATTGATTGAACCCGGAATCCCGGCGAGGATGGCGCAGGCCGACGACAACATCGGCATTCGCCAATTGTTTCAACAATCGGCCAAAATCACGACTGTTGGCGCGTACGCGCGAGGTGCAGTAGATGATTCGTTGGCCGCGTGCGATTTCCATGGCTGCCTGCAGGGCGGAGGATTCACCAAATGCCGTTCGTAACTTAATGACCCTCCTATTTTCCGATTTGCGGGCGAGCTGCTGCAGAGTCAACCAGCTGCCATCGGTGCTGCCGTCATCCACATAAATAACTTCAAAAGGGTCGTCGATCTCGCGCAGGCCGGCGTGTAAATCATCATCGAGTTGTTGAAGATAATCCTTTTGATCTTTTATGGTAATAATGACGGACACCAGACCGTGAACAACCTTCTCATGAAGCTCGTCGAGCATAATTTGTGAATTGGCTAATCCCATAATTGTTTCCATTGTTAATGACCATACTTTTCATAATCAAGGCTGAAGGATCGCCTTTCGCCGCTGCTGACAATCAGTTTGCCCACCAAACCAAGAGCGATAAACATAAAAGAAGCAGACCACAGCAGCATCGTCATGATGATTGAAATATTGAGCGTGTCCACATGAGGTGAGCCACTGAAAAGCTGCTGTGCGCCGATGAATGCGGTGATCCATCCGCATACTCCCGTCAGCACCGAAAACAGAGCAAAAAACGAGAGCGGATTGTGAAGATGTTTCATCAGCATTCGAATAGTGGTTAAATCCATGATCACGCGAAAGGTTCTACTAATGTTGTATTTGGAAACCCCAAACAACCGGGCATGATGTTTCACCGGCATTTCAGTGATTCGCGCTCCTTCCATGCGCAGCAGAGCTGGAATAAACCGATGAAATTCGCCATAAAGCGCGATACGATGCAGCAGTTCACCGCGGAATGCTTTGAGCGAACATCCGGTGTCATGGAGCTTGACATCCGTCAACGAACAGATAATATAATTGGCGATTTTTGAAGGAATTTTGCGGGAGATGACTTTGTCCTGTCGATCTTTACGCCATCCGCTGACGACATCGTAACCTTCTTCAAGTTTTGCCACGATTCTGCCCACGTCATCGGGGTCATTTTGCAAATCTCCATCCATGGCAACGACTATTTCACCCCGTGCCGCCTCAAAACCGGCTGCCATTGCGGCAGACTGTCCAAAGTTGGCGCGAAACAGGATGATTCGCAGCTGTTTGTACTCATTCGCCAGGTTTCGCATAATGTCGCGCGTACCGTCGCGGCTGCCGTCATCGACGAATATGACCTCGTAAGGCTTTTCCAACTTTTCCAACGAGACGAAAAGCGTCTGCCAGAGTTTTTCGATGCTCTCGACTTCATTGTAAAAAGGGACAATCACCGAAAGATAAGGTGCAATTTGATCAATTTCGTTGCGCATTTTTATTCCGCCAGACAAATGCCGCCAATAATGGGGTTAATATCGTTATTTCGAGTAGAACGGTCTTGAGATTGTGAAGATTAAGCAGACTCGGGAAAAACTGCCTGGAATCCGAGATTCGTTTTACGTCTGAAAATATAGTGATCGGTGATATTATAAAACTGTTCGAAATCGGCCACAGCAGAGGACATCCGTATGGAAGCCGCTGATCCAAAGCCAGACAATCTAAAAGCACATGACTTATACCAGCAGAAACGAAAATCGCGGAAGAATAGAACCACTTTTCGCCGGATACCATAAAATAGATGAATCCACCGGTAAATCCGGCCAGAGCGACAAAGATAAAGCTGTGCGTGAATAGATGATGATAGCGATTGGGATCGCCGCTGGGAAATCCGAATAAAAAATCAATATCCGGCAGGAGGGAAAAAAAGCAAACGAACAGTAAAAACATCACCTTGGTCTTTGCGGATGCTTGATACACAACAGCGCCCGCAAAAAGATGACCAATTGGAGTAGGCATATTCAACACTCAGACAAACTGGTGAAAACCGATGTGCAAACATGAGAATCATTTGTTTCAGATTCTAACAACCCGCACGATTTGCGGGTGGAAATGATGCCGATTCTCAAATCGGCATCATTTCCCATCGATTTTCCTGCAATCTCTATGCCCGATCCGGTGTTCCATCGGAAAATTGCTTGACGCTTTTAATGATAATCAATGAACACTTGCAGCAAGGTGGGCGGTTGGGGAGGTTGGAAATCCTTTTGTATACTTTCCAGGCGAACCTGGATTGTCTGCTGTGGGGGGATCGTGATCTGAGCCCGTTCGCCCGCCATCACTCTATTTAACACCCCGTTGATCAGCACTTGATAAATGGGTTCAGCCGTGAAACCATTTTGGACGAAAATTGTCTGCTGGACATTGGTGGTATTACATATCCGGAATTGCGTACTTTCATCGTCCTTGGATTCAGCCAAAGCGGCAACGCCATAGGGCAAGCCTAAGGAACCATCCGCCTTGAAATAGACAACATCCATCCACGGCATTTCCCCGCGCAAGGGCGCGATGCCGCCAAAAGGAACCAACGTGAGTCCCCAATAACCACCTATGCGGATGAATGCATCCGGAGTTTCCGGCAGAGCGCTCATTTCCCTAAGTTCAACCAGCCGCTTGCGCGCATTATCCAAAGAACGAAAATTAATCTTGTCAATTTTTTCCAAACCGCCAAATTTTCGAAACGCCCAAAAGTGAAATTCAGGATCCGGATATCGTTGATATTCATACCAGCGTTTCATAAATGATTCAAACTTGGGATCCGCCAGATCATCCATCAGGTCGGATTGAACGCTCATATTGACTGTCACTTTTTCATCGGCAGGAGTCCATTTGACGCCGTCAAAAAAATTAGCGGGTTGAGACGAGGTGCCGTTATCGAATAGAGTCTGCACATGTTTGACGATTGCTTCGAGAAACCTTCTTTCGCCGGTCAAGCGGTAAGTATCCAGGAAAGCGCCGCGCATATCGCGGTTGGCTTCATTGCCTTTTGTAGGCCAACCCCAACCCGGCTCAAAAGCGGATTGATACCAAACGCCGCTCAGGAATCCGATCCTCCCAGTATAAGGATCGACCTCGGACGGCGCGAGATAATAAAAGTTTTCGCTTTCATTGCGCTCAAAAACACGAATCCAGCCATCCAGATAGGTTTTCGACCAGGTCAGATATTCTTCTTTACCCGTCGCATGATAAGCGGCAAGAGCCATTTTGACGAATTGAAGATTATACGTCCAATCCATCGCAGTCGTACTATATTTGTTCACTTTGCGAGTGCCCAGGCGTATCGAGCGCATCAACGAGGTATTGGGCTCGAACCATGGTTCGTAACCCGCCACCATATTTGCGGCATGCTCCACCACGTCTTCCAAGGCCGCCACGATTTCAATGTCTTTGGGATTGGCCCACGCCAAACCGGCCAGAATGATCATTCCTTCGAGGGTATGTTCCGTATCGTAAAAGGCATCCCGATAATAACCGTGTTCAAAAAGACCCTCTTTTTCAGCACGTCCGATATAAGCAAGCGCGATTTTGCGCACACTCTGATAAACCGTGACGTCGCCGGTCAGCCAATAATAGGACAACCAGTTGTAAAATATTTCAACTTCATCATCCCATTTATAGACATTCAAGTAGGGATAAATCGAACCATCGCTGCGTTGCCATTTCTGCGACTCACGAATAGACTCCTCCACCACCCTGCGTAACTCCAGTTGATCAGTCGCCCATTGCGGAAATTGTGATTGTGCCTGAAGAGAGACAACCAACAGCATAATCAATAGATAAACGATATTCTTTCCCATAACCTTTTCTGTTTTTTGAGACACTTTTTAAGTGCTGTCTTGTTCAAAAAGTCTGCCAAAGGTTCATCCGCATGCGAAAGAGCCTGTTACACGATGTAAAAACCTCAATCTCTTCATTCACTGTAGGGGTTGATTAATATTTCATTAATCAGGAAATTCCGCTATATCCAATAAAAATAAGCTCAACCATACAAAGGACAGATCAGCCGACAAAATCGCCGAACTTGATGAGCCTTTTTCAACTTGGATTCTCAAGAGTTCATTGTCATGAGCTCAAGAGGAAAAAGTGTTGCCTTTATGTAGAAAATAATCATCTCATGTCGAATGAAGGGGGCAATGGAAGCAGGCGAATAGCCTGCAAAGCATTATAAACCGGGAAGAACGGCATCATTGTCACTTTGATTTTATTGTAGTTACATCATATCCATAAAAACAATCCTTCGCATTGGAAAAATGGCAGAGTTATTGCCAAAAACAAGATGAACAATAATATTGAGCAACAAGCAACAGGAGAATCTCATGTCGAGCAAGATGATCAAGAAACGCCTTCTGCTGGTAGCCCTGCTTCTTTCAGCAGCGGCTCAATTACCGGCGGAATACATCCTTGAGCTGGATGAAACGTTTTCCAGAGGAAAGAGTGTCGGAGCCGTGCGCGGTGGGACGTGGACAGCCGATGGATGGAAAACTAAAACTCGGGATGATTACATTCAATATGACATCAAGACCTGTTCCTATGGTCGAATAGAGTTTGATGTCAAGGGATTATATGCAAACAATGACGTATTTCCCAACGTCGACGAAAATGGCGATGAGAACATGCATTATACTCTTTTCACCATGTGGGATCGTGATCCCAATGACGAGTGGTATGGAAAGTACTCCAATGGTGTACGCCAATGGCACAATCCCTGGAAAGCCATCGCCCACATTTTCGGCTATGTCTCCGGCGATCCATGGAAATGGGAACACGGCCGCTTTCGCCTGAATGTCGGTGCCTACTGGGGCGGATATGAAGATGATCCGCACGCCTTTGAAATTGATTACGGCGCCGTACCATGGCAAAAAGATCATATCTTTCATGTCAAAATCGAGTGGGGTCAAGGTCACATGTATTATTTTATCGATGACATCTTGTACGCTCACGCAGACTATAGTTCTTTCGGGACTGAATACGCCCCGCCCTACCACAGCATGCGGCTCGGTTCCGGTCTTGGATGCAAAGGGATCAGCAAAATGCAGTCGCCTTTGAATATCACCTATTTGAATTTTCAATTTTTTCGCAATCAAGATGTGACCGCACCAGAAATCGTTTCCTTCAGCCCTGGCGTTGACAGCGATGACAATCCTCTTGATGCCTATATTGCCATCAATATGAGTGAAAGCCTTGATCCCAAGAGTTATGCCAATGCATTGAAAATTTACCCGACGGTTCAAGGACAGACAAAAATGACCGGCAATACCATATACTTTGAATTGGGACAACTGCTGCAGCCGAATACAAAATACACGGTCTCCTTGAGTAC
>RPQV01000039.1 GCA_003818595.1 Calditrichota bacterium | reverse complement strand
CGAATGTGAACAGTTTGCGCGGCGTCGAACGAATCGGCGTGGTGATCTCGTTTATTTCTTTTCGTTCCGCTTTGACCCCGCGATTGGATAAATGGCGGGTGACATGGACCGAGGTTTCCGCCGGACCACCGTCAATTCAATTCGTCAATGCGGAAGGAGAAGCCAAAGACTTTTATACGGCTGCCGGCTTTATTCCTTTGCCGGAGGACAGCTTGTTCGCCGATCAAATCTATGTCCAACTCAACAATGTGCTCGAATCAACCGACACTTTGACGGTGCAGGTTCTTTCCGATGGAAGCCTGGATGAAGAGACTGTGCCCGCGGTCTATAACCTGCAGGGTGATCGAATCCGATATCTTACGCCGGAGGGATTGCCCGCCATAATCGTGACTTCTCCTGACTCTGTCTTCAGGAATGACGGCACAATGCAGATATATGATCGGGATCAGCTTTCAACAGAGTTTGCCTCTATCTCTCGCCCTTCTGAAATTGTCAGCGATTCCATTCTGGTTGTCGAAGGCATGCTCGGACAGCTCCATGTTGAGAATGCTCAACATCAATCGATCAGTATATCTCAATTAGATCAAAGAATTTATGCGAGGGTCACCGGAGAGAGAGACCGAAGCCTAAATCTTGTCCAACAAGATTCTATTCAAGTCAGCTTTTTCAATCCCCAAACCGACGACAGAGAAGATATGCGACTTTATGAAATAGTAGGCACCAGTGGACAATTTGATAGTGGTGAATTCACTTCACAAAACGGTGTATTCCTAAGAAATACATTGAACTATACAATAAATGACGGTGTATTATATGCTCGTCCGGGTAATAACATCATCGTAGAATATCAGGATAACTTTCGCCGGACGCCGACCCGCATCTATGTGTCGATTCCTGATACCATCGGCATTCAGATGGCGAGAGCGCTCACCTGCGAAGTCGCCCCCAATCCATATTACTCGAACCGCGGCGTGAATTTTCGCATGCGTCTCGGTTCCAGTCTCGGAGAGCTGACCGTGGAAAAGCTGGAAATATATAATCTGGCAGGGGAGAGGGTCGCCGAAAAGAGTGCTGAAGACCTTGTATTCGCGGATTGGGGCAGCAATGTCGCGCCGCGCAATCAATACGGCATCCTCAACAATTGGTGGAATCTGGAAAACGATTCCGGAGATCCCATCAGCAGCGGAACATATTGGGTCAAAGTATATGCCCAGGTACTTAATCAAGGCACGGACGTCACTGAAAAATTGAATGTTCTGGCCAAATTTGTTGTCATCCGTTAGGTTTTATTTTTTATAAAGTGGAGAAAAACTCACCATGTTTATAGAAAAAGGATCGAATAATCACCTCATTTTTCATCGTCCGCTGATCATTATATTCCTGTCGATGCTTTTCGGATTGAATACTCTGACGACAGCGGAGAGCTCCGTGGGTTATCATGGCGCGCCGTTTTTAAAAATCAGTCCGGCGGCCCGTCAGGTCGGCATGGGGGAAGCGTTCACCGCCCTGTCAAATGATATCAATCTGATGCGATACAATGTAGGCGGATTAGGAGGCATCACCCGACCCAGCCTGGCCATGAATTTCAATACCTGGATTGATGACACCCAACAGGGGAACATTGCTTTTGCGCTGCCTCTGCCCAAGATCGGGGTATTCGGTATTGATTTGACCTATTTTGATGAGGGACAGATAACTCAAGTCGACCAATACTTCAATCCCATCGGCGGCAACGGCATCAGTGGAGATGTCATGATTTCTTTGGGATACGGACGTTTTTTTAAATTCGGCGACTATGAACTTGGATTCGGCGTCGGTGGTAAGTACCTGAACCAAAGTCTCGTCGGCGAAACCAGTTCTGTTTTCGCCCTGGATGCCGGGCTTCAGTTCCGTTTCCCTAAATGGGTTGCTTTTGGCGCCTCTCTGCAAAACATCGGCATGTCAAAAATGCAGTTTGACGCCTGGAAATCCCCTTTACCGGAAACCTATCAAGTCGGCGCCGCATTGATACTGCCGATGACCAGTGACAAATTAACCCAATTCATCCTCAGTTCTGATGCCGCGTGGACGCGAAAGGAAGCGATCAGATATAAAATCGGCGGAGAATTTCTGCTCAACGATGTATTTGCTGTCCGCTCCGGCTATAAATTCAATGACGCTTCTATCTCTAACTGGGCTGCCGGCTTTGGATTGAACATGCCGGCAACATGGCTTGCGCGTGCCAGAATCCGATTTGACTATGCGTATGCGCCATTGCCGGTCTTTGATGAGGCGGCACACCGTTTTTCGCTTTATTTTGCATTCGGATCTTTCAGCAAAGATGAGGTGCTCGGCGCTCAAGCGTATATGGAGTCCGGCATCACACCGGAGGAAGCGGCAAACATGCGCGACCTGCAGTCTCAAATGGAACAGCAATTAAAAGACGCGGAAGAGGCAAATCAGCGGCTGAAATTGGCGGCAGAAGAATTGGAAGCCATGAAACGAGATCTCGCGGAAAAACTGGCCATCATCAACGGCATCATCGGCGAAGATCCCGGAAAAATGCGCATGGCGTATCGCAAAGATGAAACAACAGGTTTGACGACCGGTGGTGTTTTAACCGTCTTTTTTGATTTTGATCAGGCGAGCATCCGTCCTTCAGAGCGACAGACCATGGAGCGCGTCGGCAGGATTCTCAAAACGTTCCCGGCACCCATTGTCCAATTATCGGGTCACACGGACTGGATCGGCGATGAAGACTATAACATCAACTTGTCGCAACGACGTCTCGACAGCGTGATGGTTTATCTCAGCATAAAGGAAAAAGTGAACCCGAGCTGTTTCTTTCTGCCGGTGGGCTATGGTGAATCCAAGCCGATCGCTGATAATTCCACCGACGATGGGCGACAGCAAAATCGACGCGTCGAGTTCGACATATATTTCAACGAACAGGAACCGGAAATACCCGAAGGAACCGCCATACGCAATGTGCGCATGATCGATGAAAATACCGTTCAAATTGAAGCAAACGGACATATTCCGATTGGAAAACAGATGACTCTCGCCAATCCGGATCGATTTGTCATTGATTTTAATAACATTTTTCTGCTCTCAGAAGATCGCGATATCCAGTTGAATCGTGGACCATTCATTAAAGCTCGCCTGGGATTCCACAAAAGCGATGTTGATAAATTTACGCGGTTGGTCCTGGATACACAGTATTCCATTCGTGCGGATGTCAGCAGTAATCGCAATTTTATTGTGGTTAAACTTCGACCAGCATTGGAAAATACATTTGAAAAACGTAATTGATGTGTCCAAATTTTAATATCTTTGGCGAATAACTATTTTAACGCAATTCATTAAAAATATACTATGTTGAATTAAATAGAGAACGATACGGAACCAAATGATGAGAAACCCACTCCTGCGAATTTTCATGTTGTCTTTTTTTTGGATTGCCTGCAATTCATCTTCTGAACCTGCCGGTAAAAAAGAGACAGCGACGCTTTCCTTGTATCATACGAATGACATCAACGGCTATCTCACACCCTGTGGCTGAAAGCAGCCGATTGGCGGGTTAGCTCGGAGAGCAACCTTACTCAAACAGAATAAAGATAGTTCCGATTTCAGCCTTTTTGTAGATGCCGGCGGCTTTATGAAAGGATATAGTTCTGATGCAGCCATTCAGAGTCGCTATCTACTCAAGGGGCTTGGAATGCTCGGATGCGAGGCCATTAATTTGGCAATCAAAGATTTCTCCAGCGGAGGAGAATACCTGCAAAAGGTTCAGAAAGAGCTGGATGTACCCCTGATTTCTGCAAATATCAATTTTACAGAATCGCAAAAGCCCTTCACCAGACCGTTCATGTTGAAAAAGCTGACCGCAAGACAGAGATCCGGTCTCCCGTTCAGCAAGCTCACTGTGGGAATTTTCGGACTCTGCGATGAAAAGGAGAATCTGCTCAATCGGAATCTGCCGGAAGCTCAGTTGATTTCAACGGATCCGGTAGCCGCTGCGAGAGCGACGGTTTCTGATTTGAAAAAAGACGCTGAACTCATCATTCTGCTTTTTAATGGTCGATACAAAACATGTGAAGCCATTTTGCAGGCAGTGCCGGGGATTGATGTAGTGGTAGTGGGTGGTGAATACTACAAGGTGATGCCGAATAGTGAGTCAAAACCAATTATGGTCAGCACCCCCAGTTTGGGAAAATATTTTGGCCGCCTGAATCTCACCCTGAATGCTAAAAAAGAAATAGTCAATCATGAGATCACACGCGTCACGCTTGATGAAAAAATTCCCGACGATCCGCAGATGGTCAAGCTTGTGGCCGATTTTGAGAAGGAACAGCGCAATGCAGGCACAGCTTCTAGTCCACAGCATTGAGTCCGAAATCCGTACTTGTTAATAATCCTGCCGATCCCCACTTCATGTTTCAGCAATTAGTTATCAGTGATGTGCACAAAATAGCGAGAAGTAAGAAGCTGGCGGGCGCCAAAGCCCGCAATCTCGCTGTTGTACAGTTGCATGGTTACCCGGTACCGGAATTTATAGTTTTATCCGCCAAATCTTCGCACTATTCTCAGGAAATCGACAAAAATCATCGTCATTACGTTGATTTAATTTCCGCTGTCTGTAAAAATAAGGGGATTATGCTCTTTAAACGTCCTGTCGTTTTGCGATCTTCGGCGCCTTTTGAAGACACGGTGGAACACTCTTTTGCCGGTCAGTTGGATTCCTTTTTGAATGTCATGGATGAAACATCATTTTGGGACTCTATTCATGCTATTTGGAAATCCGCTCATTCAAAGCGGCTTTATACTTATATTGGTGATACTCGATTACGACAATTGAGTCCTGCGGTTATTATTCAAAACCAAATCAACGCGCAAATGGCGGGGGTTCTATTCACCGCTCACCCGCTTAATCCTCAAGATCTCATGCTCATCGAATTTCATGCCGGCGGCTGCGGGGATATCGTTTCAGGCCAAGTCATGCCTGAACAGATTCTCGTTCATCGTCAATCGCAAAAGCTGGTCAAGGATTATGAAGGCGATGATTATTTAACTGATTTTGTGCATCAACAACTGCCTCATTTAGTATCGTTGGCTTTTGATCTCGAAAATATTTTCAGACATCCATTAGATATTGAGTGGGCTTTCGAGAATCAACAGTTCTGGATTCTACAGGCGCGTCCGATCACAACATTGCCGATATCCAACCGATCCGATGAAAATAGTCAGAAAAAACAGTGGTCAGACTTTTTCTTTGCCGAGCGGTTTCATTACCCGATCGCCCCGCTTTCGTGGTCATTTCTGCAACCCTTGATTGTGAAAAACGCGTTTAAAGATCCGTTATGGTATTTGGGTAAATTGAAGCGAGTCAAGCGCCCGCTCACTCGACTCGATAATGGATTACCTGTTACTCGACGCCAAGTCTTTCAGCTCTTGTATGCTCCTCTACCATTTTCATTCATTTCGCCCGATAAACGAAAAGAACTTCCTTTGAGCCATCATCGATTTCATTGGCTGCTCGAATTTGCGCGTTCAATTCCGTTTTTGGCATCTCGACTATTTTTTGTAGATTCGCAATGGCTGCCATGGCGCAATCTATATTTATGGCGAATATTTCGCGAAACAACTCTTCGGCAGCTGCATGAACTCGATTTAAAATTGATGACGGATTCGATGAGGGAAATCATCGATGTCTGCGAGCAGACTTCCGAGCTGTCTGATCACTTTTTAGCGATCCATCGATGGAGCATCACATTTGCTGACCTTTTCGTCAGCGCCCTTGCAAAATTCCTTCTGTTTACTGTGAATGATCGGTCACTCAGGACAGATGATCTTCTTTCAGGAATAAAAGGAAATGCCACATTTGAGGCGAACATTGAACTGGCAGCGCTTGATCCGTATGAGAGAATACAATTTAACCATTTCCTGGCCAAATACGGGCATCGGAGTGAAAGTCTTGATTTTTCATTTGCACCTTGGAAGGAAAATCCGGAACAGTTATTGAAAATGGCCAGATTGAATGTCATGGGAAATACGCTTGAAACCCTTCGCGTGGAAAATAATAACCGGCGAGACCTATCGATTATAAAGTGCTTAACTGTAATGGCTGAAAAGCCTTATCCGATTCGACTCGTTTTAAAACCACTATTTCGCTGTCTCCTGCATTCAGCACAAAAGTTTTTCATGCTGCGCGAAAATCAACGTGATTTGTGGCAAAGAATTTTATATATTACGCGAAAAGGATTTTTAAAGCTTGCCGGCATAATGGTTATGAATGGGCAATTGCATGAGGTTGATGATATTTTTTATCTGACCTTCAGCGAGATCAAGATTGTCATGCAAGGGAACACTGCGCCATTATCCCGAATATCCGAGCGAAGAAAAAGACGAATAGAATGGGCGGAAATGCCGCCGCAAGTTCTCACGCAGCCCATATCAAGACGGACTCTCATCGGCATCGGCGTCAGTGAAGGAACAGTCTCCGGCCCTGCTCGAGTGGTCCGACGATATGAAGAGACACAATTCATCAATGCGGGAGAAATTCTTGTTGCCCCGGCGATCGACCCAGGCTGGACACCACTCTTCCGACGCATTTCCGGCCTCGTCCTGGAAACGGGCGGCGTTTTATCGCATGCTGCAATTGTGGCGCGCGAATTCAGGATGCCCGCAGTCACCAGTATCCAGAATGCTGCCATGATCATTAAAACGGGAGACATAATAAGGATTGACGGAAAATACGGTTTTGTTGAAAGAATTGATGATAAAGCGGGATCCTAAATGACTTTGACAATTGAACAGGTGCTTGATCGACTTGAACGTGACGAACAGTTCATGCAATCGGTTCGTCATTGGCAGGTATTGCCGGCGAAGGAAGCTGAATTTGCCGATTTCCCTGCGAAAATCAATCCCAAAGTTTTACAGGCATTAAATGAGCGCGGTATAAAACGGTTGTATTCACATCAAGCTGAAGCCATTGAACATACACTGCAACATCAAAATACCGTGATTGTTACACCGACTGCTTCAGGTAAAACTTTATGTTATAATCTGCCTGTACTCAATAAAATCGTTGAAAACGCTGATACTCGAGCCCTTTATCTTTTTCCAACCAAGGCATTGTCGCAGGATCAAATCACCGAATTGCACTCGCTTATTGAAAAGCTTGCTCCTCAAATAAATTTCGGAATTAAAAGTTATACTTTTGATGGTGACACTCCCGTCACAGTGCGAAAAACCATAAAAAGCAGTGGCCATATTGTTGTCACCAATCCAGATATGCTTCACACTGGAATATTACCGCACCACACTCAATGGATCAAACTCTTTGAGAACCTGCAGTACATCATAATTGATGAGATTCATCATTATCGTGGTGCTTTTGGGAGCCATTTAGCCAATGTGATTCGGCGATTGAAACGTATATGTCGATTTTATAACAGCCGTCCGACCTTTATTTGCTGCTCGGCGACCATTGCCAATCCGCTGGAACTGGCGGAGCAATTGACGGGGGAGAAGATGACATTGGTTGATAAGAATGGAGCACCACATGGGGAGAAGCATTTTATTCTGTATAATCCTCCCATGGTTAATCGCGAATTGGGCATTCGCCGTTCATATCTCAAGGAAAGCGAACGCGTCGCTTCATATTTTATTCACAATATGCTGCAGACAGTTATTTTTGCCAGAAGCCGCATGAATGTTGAGATTCTGCTCACTTATATTAAGGAGGCATTTCAGCGACAGAAAAAATCGCCATCACTGATTCGTGGATATCGCGGCGGTTATCTGCCCAATGAAAGGCGTGAGATCGAAAAAGGATTGAGGGACGGATCAATTATCGGCGTGGTCAGCACTAACGCACTTGAATTGGGAATTGATATCGGACAACTGCAAGTG
This sequence comes from Calditrichota bacterium, assembly GCA_003818595.1. GTDB lineage: Bacteria > Zhuqueibacterota > Zhuqueibacteria > Residuimicrobiales > Krinioviventaceae > Fontimicrobium. The sequence continues at coordinate 5,277 of RPQV01000039.1, read as the reverse complement.
GCGGTACTTGCAGGATACCCAGGCACCATTTCCAGTTCTTTGCAGCAGATGGGAAGAGCAGGGAGGAGGAGCGACACTTCAGCAGCGATTATGGTGTCCTCTTCTTCACCTTTAGATCAATATATGGCTGAAAATCCGGCTTATTTTCTGACCAGATCGCCTGAATCCGGCATCATTGATCCGGATAATTTGGTCATTCTGCTCAGCCACATTAAATGCGCTGCTTTTGAATTGCCTTTTGACGACGACGAGCGATACGGCAGCAATTTTAGCGGCGGTCTCGGTTTGGAAAGTACGCAGGAAATTCTGGAATTTCTGCAGGACGAAGGAATTGTTCATCGCTCCGAAGACCGCTGGTTCTGGACTGCTGAGACATATCCTGCAGAAAGTATTAGTCTTCGTAGTGCTGCTGAAGAGAATGTGGTGATTATTGATACGACTCTCCCGAAAGAAAAGGTTATTGGCGAAATCGATTTGTTCGCAGCGCAGTTAATGGTGCATGATGAAGCGATTTACCTTCATGGTGCGCTGCAATATCATGTGGACAAACTGGATTGGGATAGACGAAAGGCATATGTTCATCAGGTTCATTCCGATCATTATACCGATGCCCAGCTCAAAAGCGATATTAAAGTTTTAGATATATTTGAAGAGAAAGCAAAGGAGCTGGATCATCTTGGGTATGGTGAAGTTTCGGTAACGAGTGTAGCAACGATGTATAAGAAAATCAAATTCAATACGCATGAGAATTTAGGCTGGGGTAAAATTCATTTACCCGAACTTGAACTGCATACAATGGCCTTTTGGTATAGCTTTCCGAGTAATCTTGCCGAACTTTTAGCAACCAGCCAAAGCGAAGCCGGTGATGCATTAAAAGGTGCAGCTAACCTCTTGGCAAATATTATTCCCATATTTATCATGGGTGATCGAAGAGATTTCTCCGCTCTTCCCATGGCGCGCTCGCCATTTACCGAACAACCAACAATCTATTTTTGGGAACATTATCCGGGTGGGATGGGATACAGCAAAAAGCTCTATTCAATTTTCAACGATATTGTCCAAGCCGCATTCGAAGTGATTAATAATTGTCCCTGTCTTTCCGGTTGTCCTTCCTGCAGCGGACCGATTCTGGAAATTGGCGAAAAGGGCAAAGAAGCCACGCTTAAACTGCTTGAATATCTGCAGCGAAATTAAATTTCTTCATGTCTGATCTCAAAAACAAACTAGAACAGCTCCTCGGTAAATCGAGGAACATACCAAATATTGAGCCTGTCGAAATTTTGTCGAGCGTAGATGCGAATGAAGAGCTGCTGAGGGAAGGGATTCGACAAAACGAAAATCTTTTTGGTACTTTTTGGCAACGGGATAAAGAGTTCAATGCCGAATTTGAGTATGGCCAGTGTACGATCGGCGATTTCATCCGTTTACCGGCGAGTAAACTGGCTCTGATCGCAGGGAGTGTCGACTATCAAAATCTAATACCTGAAGATCTGATATTCATAGATACTGAAACAACCGGATTGGCAGGAGGGACTGGAACCTACGTATTCCTGGTTGGACTGGCGTTTGTTCAGGATCAAACACTGCAGTTGCAACAATATTTAATGCCGGATCTGCGTCATGAAAAAGCAATGCTGACCGAAATTGAGAGAATTTTGCAAAAGAAAAAATGCTTAATCAGCTATAACGGCAAAGCTTATGATATTCCTTTACTAAAGACGCGCATGACGCTTAATCGCATGTCATTCCCATTTGAATCTATGAACCATATCGATCTTTTGTATGTTGTCCGCAGACTGTGGAAAAAAAAATTGGCGAGCTGTTCATTGGACTCGGTAGAACGGACCGTGGCAGGTATAACCAGAATCAATGATGTCTCCGGATCCATTATTCCCTCGATTTATCTGGATTTTCTTCGAAATCGATCTATTGCTCCTTTGATTCCGGTTTTAAAACACAATGTGCAGGATTTATTAACCATGTCCGCAATACTTGTGCTGATCAGTCGATTGTTTGAGGATGATGTCAGCGTGCTGTCAGGAGATCCCGTCTGGATTTTTCGAATGTTATGCAAAACGAATCAAGATCATCAGGCACTAATGATCGGCAGTGAATCATCAGCGATAAAATTTAAACGCTCAGATTTAAACTCATTAATGATTGAAAAAGCCAAGTTGCTGAAGCGGCAACGGCGTTTTCTGGAAGCTGTTGAACTTTGGAACAGCTGCATCTCTACTTCACTAATCATGGAAGAAGCATATAGAGAGCTTGCCATGTTTTATGAACACGTTGCTGGTGATTTTGACCGAGCCATGACGATCGTCCAAGCTTTTAAGCAGAGAATAGAAATTCATCGTGAACTATATCCTGATTCAACACGATCGTTTGATGAACAATGGCAAAATCGTTTTAATCGCTTATCCATGAAAATATCATCGCGAGACAAGTTTTCCTAAATTTAAAACGAACGATGCAATCGTACTAAATATGTGAATCTCATGATAAATAATCGTAAGCAAATGAAAGCCCCTGTTGGTATGTCTCAAAGTTTTAACTAGCTCGATAAAATAGGCTAAAGGAGTCAGGCATTTTGAAAAATATACTCGTCACCGGCGGTGCAGGCTTTATCGGTAGTCACACTTGTTTGGAACTATTGAATGGTGATTATCAGGTCCTTGTCATTGACAACTTGTCGAATAGTAAAGAGACCTCTCTTAAGCGGGTTCAGGAATTAACTGATAAAGCGCTCAGTTTTTATCAAGTCGATCTCTTGGATGAGGATGCTCTCGAAACAGTCTTCAGCGGGCACGCCATTGACAGCGTGATCCACTTTGCCGGATTGAAAGCGGTGGGGGAATCTACACAGATTCCGCTGCAATATTATCTCAATAATATCGGTGGAACGGTTAATTTGCTTCGAATTATGGACAAATTCAATGTTAGGAATCTCGTTTTCAGTTCATCGGCGACAGTATATGGCGATCCTGCACAGGTTCCGATTAAAGAAAATTTTCCCTTGTCAGCGACCAATCCATATGGAAGGACAAAATTGATGATCGAGGAAATTCTGCGCGATCTCGCTTCTTCAGATTCACGTTGGAAAATTGCAACATTGCGTTACTTTAATCCTGTGGGCGCCCACTCCAGCGGCAGAATAGGCGAAGATCCGAACGGGATTCCCAACAATCTAATGCCTTATATTGCGCAGGTTGCTGTAGGAAAACTGAACCAACTTTCAGTCTTTGGTGATGATTATCCAACCGTCGATGGTACAGGCGTACGCGATTATATTCACGTAGTTGACCTTGCAAAAGGTCATTTAAGTGCCCTGAAGCATCTGCAGGTGATCAACGGTTGTGTCGCCTACAATTTGGGGACGGGAACGGGTTATAGTGTGCTTCAGGTTGTTCGGACATTTGAAAAAGTTTGCGGGAAAAAAATCCCGTTTAAAATTGTTGAAAGAAGAAGTGGAGATATTCCAATTTGTTATGCAGACGCAGGAAAAGCAGAGAATGAACTGGGATGGAAGGCTGAACGAAATTTGGAAGCGATGTGTCTTGACATGTGGCGATGGCAATCCTCAAATCCCGATGGATATCCTGCATAATTTATAATAAAATTTGGAAAAAGGCACAAATATTGCTTATATTATAAAACAAAAAGCTTAAGAATATCAATAAAATGGCGACTGAATCTTTGTATAATTTGCCCGAAGACCTGAAAACAATCCGTGTCATGATGAATCTCGTCAAGCTGGAAGAGATTTATCCGCAAGTGATTGATTTCAAGTTTGAACCTGAAGAACTGGAGAGCTTTATTGTAAAGAATTTTCAGGGAGAGGCACAATCTTTGGATGTTACTGTCCAGGAACATCATGCACGTATTGAGTGGAGATTAGCCAAGGCTCCTGGGGAAGCCGAAGACTTTAATCATCAAGCTCTACAGGCCGCGAAAGGCCGAGATTATATAAAAGCAATCGAGCTGTGGCGTCAAGCGATAAAACTATATCATTTGGATCCTGACTTTCACTATAATTTAGGCTTGGCCCTATTTGAGACCAAAAATTTTATAAAAGGTCTGGATCGATGTAAGGAAGCTTTGTCCATTTGTCCCATTTATTTCCGTGCTCATTTTATTTTAGGAAGTATTTATTCAAAACAGCGACAATTTGATGCTGCCGAACGGCATTTGCAGCACGGATTACTCTTTCAGCCGAACAATGTCAATGCTCTGATCAACCTCGGGGCGGTGAACAGTATACAAAAAAAGTACGATTCAGCCATTCAAGCCTTTGAAAACGCAATATCTTTATCACCCAAGGAAGCAAAGGCTCATCTGGGATTGGGGAAATTATACTCTGTGCAGCAGGATTTTGATAATGCTAATCGCTGCTACAAGCTGGTGGTTAAATTGGACCCGAACGGTCGTCTGGGAACGATTGCGCAAAATTCGTTAATGAATGTCCTTTCATCATCAGAAGGTGAAGATTTCTCCAAACATGAGAGTGCAGACAGATTATTTGCCAAAGCGCATCATTCGTTTTTGACAAGTGATTATGCGGCTGCGGAAAAATATTTGATGGACTATCTGAATCTCAAGCCCCGTGATGCAAATGCCTGGGCGACAGCCGCTACATGTCATCTCCATTGCAATCATAAAGAAAAATCAATCCATGCGATTGAAAATGCCATCAAACTTTCACCCGCGAAGGCTTCTTTTTACAAACAGGCGGGAATCATTTATGATGCGTTGAATATGCCGACAGAAGCCGGTCGAGCTGCGCAGAAGGCGTTTGATTTGGGAAAGCAAGACAGCGTGGTATTGACATTGCTGGGCGTTGCTCAATATAAGAGCGATCATGTGCAGGACAGCATCAGGATTTTGCAGGAAGCAGTAAATCGAAATCCGAATAACACCAAAGCCCGATATTATTTTGCAAAAGCATTAAGTGATTTAGGTCAAAAAGATCTGGCAAAGCAGCATTTTGAAGAGATACTGTGGTCACAAACGGCATCTCCATTGAAAGATAAAGCGCGAGCAGAGCTGAAAGAACTAATCTAAGACGCTTACCGGGGGTTTTGTTGTAAAAGCATCTTGTGCCATAATAATAGTTATGTTAATATTAAGATATTTAAAACGACTGGGTTTAGTATCCCAGTCTTCCCTACCTTGGTCGATGCGGTTTTATGCTTCAGAAACTGCAAAAACAACTAACTTTTTGGGGACGACAATGGCTTTATTGATTTTTTTCCCTTCCAAATATTTTATCATTGCTTT
>RPQV01000038.1 GCA_003818595.1 Calditrichota bacterium | reverse complement strand
TCATCATAGCTGTAATGCTTTTCCGCAAGTTGTCGAGCCGCCGTGACCAGTCGAGATTGTTTCTTCGGATCATCACAAAGGGCAAGAATAGCCTCGGCGAAAGGCTCAGGGTGCGGTTCAGCTAAAACTGATACAGAATCATTGAGTATCTGGGTATGGGTGATGTGACGCGTTGCTATAATGGGTTTGCCACTGCGCAGATAAGAGTAAATTTTGAGGGGCGAATTGGTACCCTGTAGTCGGGGAGAAATCAATACCTGACACAAGGAAATAAAGCTGGGGATCAACTCGGGTTGAACAAAACCGGTCAGAGTAAAGAATTCAGCCAGGCCCAATTTTGAAATGCGTGAGCGGTACGCCGCGACCTGCTGTTCGCTGCCGCCGACCAAAAGAAAATGGATATCATTCCTCTGACGGGCAGCAACCTCGCGGGCACTGTCGATTAACATATCCAGTCCCTGATAGGTTTCGAACGTCCCATAATAGAGGATGATGGTCTTATTGGGGATTTGAAATTGTTGCCGCAGAATTTCCTCTTTATCGGCTGTGGAGGGAAAAACCACACTGTTATCGGCCACATTTTCGATCAGCAGACTCGTTTTTCGGGGAAAATGTTTTTGTATATAATCCTGCAATTCCGGGCAGATCGTGATGACGGCCGCTGAATTCTCAATGGTATTTCTCTCCAACCGTTCAAAGAGTCCGCGCAAAAGGCGGGAGTTCGAAAACTTGAAGTTTTGCAATTGTTGCGGCAGACTGGAGTGCATATCGTATAAATGCGGAAGGCCGAATCGCTTGGCCAACGGAACGCCGAAGAAAGATGCTTCCTCATGCGTATGAAGATAGTCATATTGATTTTTCTGCAAAAGATCAATGGTTTTTCGGTAGAGCAGGATGTCAAGAAGAATCTTGACTGCCGAAGGACCGATTTTCACCTGCCGCAGGAATAAAGGCTTTCGGGTCCGATGAATGGCCAGTCCATCAATGGCGATATTTTGTCCTATCGGATAAGTGACCAAATCGATGGTATGGCCAAGCAAGGATAATGCTTTGATGCGATGCAGCACGCTGAAGGGGGTGCCGCGAGGTTGAAACCATGGTTGGGGAGCGATCATTAAAATTCGCAATCCGGCGTTTTTCGACAGCCTTGAGTCCATCGAATGTGATTCCTTCGATTTTTCGGTGTATGTTGATTTATTGTGCGCCGTAACCGGTGACGACAACCCACATCGTTCGCAACATGAGTCGGATATCCAGAGCGAGGGACCAGTGATCGATATATTCAAGGTCCATCCTCATCCATTCTTCGAACGTGATTTTATTTCTTCCGCTCACCTGCCAAATGCAGGTTATGCCCGGTTTCAGGCTTAAACGGCGACGCTGCCATATTTCATACCGCTCCACTTCACTGACAAGCGGCGGACGGGGACCGACGATGCTCATGTCACCTTTCAGCACATTGATGAATTGAGGAAGTTCGTCAATGCTCGTTTTCCTGATGATATAACCGATGGGAGTGACGCGTGGATCATGTTTTATTTTAAAAACGGGGCCGTCCATTTCATTATGCGCAGAGAGTTTCGCCTTGAGCGCCTCTGCATTGGCCACCATTGATCGGAATTTAAACAATGTAAATTTTCTGCCGTTCAAACCGATTCTGGTCTGTTTGAAGAATATGGGACCTTTCGAGGTCAGACGAATCAAAACCGCAACCAACAGGATCAGCGGTGAGAAAAAGATTAAGAAAATGGAAGAAATGATAATATCCAGAAATCGTTTTAAAAAAAGCTGCCATTCTTTGGCGTAAAACGTATGAAATTCCAACAATGGGAAACCATTAAAATCGGTCTGTCTTGCTTTGGCGATGTGGAGATTATAGAGATCAAGAGAGATAGAAGTGGCAACGCCCACCTTTTCACATTCTAGAATCGCGCTTTCGATTCGGTCCAGCCAGAGTCGAGGGACGACAAAAATGACGCGGTCCACAACCAGACGGTTGACAATGAAGCCGATATCCTGAATCCTGCCTAAAACACGATATCCTTCAATTTGTTTGCCGAAGAATTTCGGATCATCATCGATCAAGCCGACGATGTGAAGTCCCCAGTGGGTGTGACTTTTTACGTTGCGGATGAATTCGCAGGCGCGCTTGCCGGTGCCGACAATCAGTAAATTCTCCTGGTTATATCCTTTTGCATGTACCCGATTAAGGATAAAAATGAGAGCCGTCTTTTCAATAATAATCAGGCTGTAGGCGGTGAAAGAATAAACCAGAAAAAAGAGTCGGCTGGCCATATCGACCTTGAAAAAGAAAATCAAACTGCCGCAAACAAAGCTGGCCCAGATGGCGGTGATGAAAATAGCCCACGCCAGTTTCTTGAACGCGCGCGTTCGATAATCCTGATAGATATGGTTGAGGATGAATAGTCCCCACCAAATCAGCGGGAATCCCAAAAACATCAATGAATAATTGGAGGTAAAATATAAAAGCCCGGAGAAAGACGTGCTCGTTGCGTAGGCTTTAACATTCCAGAGAGTAGCATAACGAATAAATTCATCAACAAAATAGGCAATAGGAAAAGCGGAAAAAAGGATAAACAAATCAACCGCTTTAAAAATATTTTGTATGAATCTTTCTTTATCCGCAAGCATAATGGATGATCTGGAACCGTCTCAATAATTAAATCGATTATAGTGACCTGAGAACCACTCGGCGAATCGTTTAATACCTTCCTCAATCGGGATTTGCGGATGATATTTTAATTCATTTTTGGCCTTTGTCACATCGGCAAACGTCACCGGTACATCACCGGGTTGTTCGGGTTTGAATTCCACGACCGCTTTAATTCCCAATGCGTCCTGCAGGAGATCGATCAGATAAAGAAGAGTGACGGTTTTTGATTCTCCCAAGTTATAGATATGATATCCCTGGCAGTTGTGAATGGCGCCCATAATACCCTGAATAATATCCGAATAATAGGTATAATCGCGGCGACTCGAACCATCGCCGAAGACGGGTATCGGCTGATGCCGGTAGATCATGCGGGAAAATTTATGAATAGCCATGTCGGGCCGCTGTCGGGGACCATAAACCGTAAAAAAGCGCAGGCAATTGACTGAAATATTGTACAGATGATGATAGGTGTAACAAATCAGTTCACCGGCCTTTTTGGTAGCGGCATAAGGCGACACCGGAAAATCAACATTATCGCTCTCCTGAAAGGGAATTTTTCGATTGGCACCGTAAACAGAGGATGACGAGGCAAAGACAAACCGGTTGATGTGATAGATACGACTCATCTCCAAAAGGTTCATTGTACCCTGGACGTTGACCTGCTCATACAACAAGGGTTGCTGAATAGAGGGTCGCACACCGGCACGTGCCGCCAAATGGACGATGACGTCAACCGGATGAGTTGAAAAAAAATGATCGAGAGCAGAATAATCGAGAATATCTTTTTCGATCAACTCATACCGCTTATTCGCGATCGCCGCTTCTATATTGTCTCGTTTAACAGCGGGATCATAATAATCATTGAAATTATCCCAATTATAAACATGATACTCCTCGCTCAGCAACATCTCCGCAAGGTGCGAACCAATGAACCCGGCACCGCCCGATATAAAAATGTGCATGAACCGTTCTACTCCCTCTCGCGATCAATAGTGATAATAGCTGTATGTGCTCTTTAGAATGGCCTCATCCGTTCCGTTGATAATCGTTCCAATGATTTTTGCCGGAACATTCTGAAATATTTCCAATCGTTCCTTTGCAATTTTCCGATTCGTCTTTCCGGCTCTCAGGACGATGGTCACAGCGTCGACCACGGTCCCAATCACCACACTGTCGGTTGCCGCATCGAGCGGTGGAGCATCGAAAATGATAAAATCAAACTTTCTTTTCACATCCGACAGCAATCGTTTCATCTGAATTGAACCCAACAATTCTGACGGATTGGGTACCAAGGAACCGCAACTCATCACCGAAAGATTGGGAATGTGTGTTGAATGAATCAATGTGTTGAGCGTTCCCTTATTGCTGAGGTAGTTGGTGAGTCCCGGTTCTCGGGGCACATTGAATGTATTATGTTGTACGCCGCGGCGCAAATCAGCATCAACCAACAGGGTGTTGGTGCGCTGCTGAGCCATGATGATCGCCAAATTGGCCGCAGTGAACGACTTGCCCTCTTCGGGACAAATACTGGTGATCAGCAGAGAACGCAGTTGTTCAGTGTCCTTCGAAAACAATAAATGCGTTCTCAACGCGCGGTAGGCCTCACCGATGGGAGTCGGCGAGTAATCATGGGTGACCAACTGTTTGTCAATCTGCTCGGCTTTCTGATCATCCCGATATTCCGGAATATCTTTGAACAACACCTCCGGAATGGTGCCCAACACAGGCAACTTGAGATGTCTTTCAACATCTTTCACGGATTGCAGCGATCGGTCGGCCAAGTCGATGACGATCGACAACAACAGTCCCAACAGCAATCCTAGACCACCACCCAGCATAATCTGGCTTTTTTTGCTGGGATTGATGGGCTTGGTCGGCGGGACTGCATAATCGAGGATACGCACCCCTCGATCCTGACTGGCTTCAGAAACCTGAAGTTTCTGTACCTCAGTATACAAAAATTTAAACAAATCTTCATCAATTTTTTTATTTCGTTCCAATTCCATCAGACGATATTCATCATTCGGAAGCGACTTTAATTTGCTTTCCAATTCCAGCTTTTCACGTCTGAGCGTGGATTCCCGTTCAGCCAGGACATTGCGATAATTCGAAGCAAATTGAATAATATGAGCCTGGGTTTCCCCAATTTTTTCTTCAAGCCCTTTAACCTCTTCGTTATCCGAGGAATAGAGCCCGCTTAACTCTCGATAACGCGCTTCCAACTGCTCGAGATTTTGTCGATAGATGGTCATTTCCGGCTCATTAGACATTGCCGCATAATTGGCGATCTGGTTGACAACCACACGCCGATACTGGGCGCTGTAATCAGCATTGTTTTCGGCCTGCAATCGGGCCAGTAATGAGGTCAATTGTTTTCGCTGGAGAGGCAGATCTCTCAAAGCCTGCTCATTTAATTTGAGCTGTCCCATCAGTTCTGTTTTTTCCGCATCGAGAGAAAGGGGATATTGAGAATAAAAATTGCGCAAATTCTCTTCGCTTACCTTCATGTTGGTTTCAGCGGCGGCCAGTCTTCTTCTGAGCGCCTCGCGATAGGTATCGCTGTCCACTGATTTTAGTTTCTGAACTTCAATCAGATAGGCGTCTGCAATTCTATTCAATTCGGAGGTAATATAGTTCGGGTTCTCGCCTTTCATCTCCATGATCATGAACTTTCCGGAGCGGCTGAAATCCATCTTGATCCCCAACTGTATCACCTTGACGCCCTTGCTGAAAGGCTGAACACGAAAATGAAATTCCCCGGCCTGATGAACGAATGTCGGCTGCAGACGAAAGGACAAGCCGTTCGCATTGCGAAGAGCGTCGACGGCATCCCAGACGTTGGCGCTGTCAACCAGAACACGTGATGTTTCATTTTTCTGATACAGGTAATATACGCCCAGGTCATCAACTTCAATTTTATAGCGGGAAACGACCGGTTCCGAGGTGGTATGATATTCGGCGAACACGTCACTGACGTTTCGATACAACGTATCGGAGCTGAGGATCGCCAGACCCAGGACGCGCGCCATCCTTTCGGTAAAGGATTGGCTGGTTATTTCCGCCTGAGTTTCTGCATCAAAAAAACTTTTCTCTTCACTGCCATATTGTTTGGATTGAATGACAACCTTCGATTTGTACTGGGGTACTTGATTTTTCGCATGAAAATAGAATGGAATGGTCATGCCCACACTGAGAAATAGAATCAGCCACTTTCTCCTCCAAATGCCGGCGATGAATTTGCCAAAGTCAATTGGAATCGATGATTGTTGCGGTTGATCTAATATTTCGAATTCTTCTAATGCCATAGGATGAATCAGTCTTTTTGGTTATAATTTGCAATAGTATAATAGAGCAAAACGATCGAAGCGAAGAAATTAACCCATCGCATGACTGAGGCAAAGCTGATGCGGTTTAATCTCGGCGCAACGATTTCATCTCCGGATTCAAGACCCAGTTCGCGCAGCGAGACACCCGCATAGAGAGCATTTTCAAAGTCTGCGTATGCGATTTCTCCATTGCGGATAATGTACATATTTTCAACCACAAAGCTGCTGCTCATGCCGCCGGCTTCCATGATTGCGTCCCAAAATGAGGTTGCGGGACTGAATCGATACATCCCCGGTTTTCCGAATTCACCGCGAATAACCAGGCGAATTTGAGGAATGACGATAAGCTGCAGATCCTTGCCGTAAGGTTTCAATTTTTCATACAGCAGATCAGTTGCCTGCGCAGTCGTCAGGCCGCTGATCTTCAATTTGCCTAGGGCCCCGAGTGTCAAATACCCTTCGCCGTCGATGATATAATCGGTGTTATGAAAAGCACTCAACAACCTGTTTTTCTCAGGTTCGACATTGCCGTCATAAATCATTATTTTCAAACCATCTGCTGCGCTAAAATGGAATTCCGCAGCATTTATATCGACAAGGTGGAAAACCATCCACACGAAAGACCAGATCAGAGCTTGGACAATTTTGTGCATGAAATGCCTCAATTTAAATACGATCGAAAAGGTTTATCGAGATCGGTAATAACGAAGCCGTTTAGCTTTTGAATGCAGATTTAATCTCTTCAGCAGAGAGTATAACTGTAAAAGTGTCAATTTTGTATAGCCAAAACGAGGGGAAAACAAAGTCTTTCGTATGCTCCAAAGACCCAATAGCGGATTTTCCAAAACTATCTTTTTGATTTTCTCATTAATCGGCAATTTTTTCTCATCGACTTCGACCGACTTTGTTCTGGTGAATGAGTAGTAGTTGCTGTCCTGCGCGGTAGGCAATGAAGACAGCACCTGAGTGGTTACTGGAGACTCCTCCCCCATTTTGATGGCTTGTTGTCGGCTGGGCTGTTCAACGATTTCTGTTGAACGAAAGGGGAAGCTCATTGAATGAAGGTCGCGGCAGAAATCATAATCCTCAATCGCTTCTTCAAGGCGGTCATAGGCGGCGAGGATTTGATGAAATTCGAGCATTTCGAAAACCTCATTGACTTCCGGCGACATTTGTGTGATTTTCAAATCCCCTCCTTTCTCCTTCAATCGCCGTATTTCGCCGACAAAAACGCCCCATCCCGCACTGCTGACGTATTGCACGGAAGCCATATCAATGATCATTTGATAATACCCGTTTTCAATGGTTTGATTGATGACCTTTTGAAGTTCTGCAGAAGTGTTGGTATCAATATAACCAAACGTCTTCAAGAGGGCGATGTCTTGAAGTACTCCAACTTTATATTCCTGTATCTCGATGCCTTCCATACGCTCTGCTTGCAAAATGGTATATAATTATTCCCTATAGTTTGAGCAAAGTTCGTGCCCGCAGGGCTGAAATGAAGACAAAAGTTCTGCGCCGTATTAAAAGGAATTGAGACGGATTGAGGATGGAAATTCTGATTAATCATAAAATAACAAGCAGTTTGAATGATATCATCGAAACAGAGCTGATCAAAAAAGAAATGGCCGGGGTACACTTTCCCGGCCATTTCCTCTATAATCGTAACTTATGTAAAAACACGATACAGATCTGTTACAGCATAATACAAAATCGATGCATTTTATATCATCTTTTGATAGATCTTGCCGAAATTTTCTGCTGAAAATTGCCATGAAAAATCAGCTTTCATGGCCCGCTTTTGAATCTTGCGCCATGTCTTGATATCCTGGAATGTCTTCACCGCATTCTGCAGCGCCTGCAGCATGGCGTTTCCCGTATACTCTTCAAAAACAAAGCCGTTGCCCCTCTCCGGGTCACCCACAAAGTCGATGATGGTGTCTGCCAGCCCGCCGGTTTTGCGGACAATTGGCAATGTACCATATCTGAGACTGTACATTTGATTCAGACCGCAGGGTTCGAATCGCGAGGGCATGAGAAAGATATCGCTTCCCGCCTCGATCAGATGCGCCAGCTCTTCATCAAAGGTGAGAGAAACAGCAAATTGATCCGGATATTTTTTAGCGGCTTGCTCAAAAAAACGTTGGTACTTTTCCTCACCCATACCGAGAACCACCATCTGACATTTCAAGGAGAGGATTTTCTCGATTTCCTCCGTAATCAGATCAAATCCCTTTTGGTCAACCAAACGTGACACAACGCCGATGACCGGAGTCTGCTCAGCAAACGGTAACTTCATCCGGGCTAAAAGGTGTTTCTTATTTTCAATTTTCTGTTCAATATCGTTGGCTGAATAGTGAGCCGGCAGGCTTGGATCACTTTCCGGATTCCAGACCGAATAATCCACTCCGTTCAAAATTCCGTACAGATCTTTCGCACGACTCCGTAAAATGTCCATCAATCCGGCGCCGAATGTCTGATCTTGCTGAATCTCCTGAGCATAGGTCGGACTCACAGTGGTCAATGCATCAGCGGTCATCAATCCGGCTTTTAAAAAATTCACACGGTCATATATGATGGTCTCATCTATCAAACTTGGCTCTTGAGCAGCGATGCCGATGCGGGTAAGAATATTTTTATCGAAACTTCCCTGGTAAGTCATGTTGTGAATAGAAAGAAGCGTCTTTATGCCTTTAAAAAACGGATCGTCTGCGTATTCATGCTTCAGCAGCCAAGGTATCATGGCGGTTTGCCAGTCATTACAATGGATCACCTGAGGTTGCCAATGGAGCAATTTTATCGTTTCCAATATGGCTCGGGAAAAAAGCATAAATCGATCTGCATTATCAGGAAAATCTTTCCCAGTGGCAGCATCGACGTAAAGATCATTCCGGCCGAAGTAGGGCTTGTATTCAAGGAAGTAAACTTGAACCTTACTTTCCGGAATAAAAGCTGATCGAGCACTCGCATGGTGTTCGTCTTTACCCATCCATACCGGTATTTTTTTCAAGCGGATGACTTCGCGGAGCACATATTTTCGTTCGCTGATCAAGCCATATTTGGGCATCATCACCCGGATGTCATGGCCTTGTTCGAAGAGAGCTTTCGGCAGTGAACTGCAAACATCAGCCAGTCCACCTGTCTTGGCAAACGGTGTCACTTCAGAGGAGACAAAAAGAATTCTATATTTATTTTTCATCAACAAATCCTGTTAAATGTAATGCGCCATTGATAGTCCCCAATATTATAACCAAACCAATTTAGCATTTTTTTTGACAATTCAAACAGAAAAGGGTAACTCGCGTTACCCTCATGACATCAGAGTTGATTGATATATGCCCTCGCCCTGCCGACATATTCGCTGGCAGGATATTCGGCAATCAGTTTTTCAAACTCTCCTTTGGCTCGATCGTGATTTCCCAGCTTCATATAGCAGAGTCCCAACTTGAGCTGAGCATCGGATAATTTATTCGAACTCGAAAAAGTGAAAACCTTTTGGAACTCAAAAATAGCCTGCTCAAAATTGCCCAAACCGTAAAAGCATTCTCCTTTCCAATACTGGCAGTTATCAAGCAGCGAGTTTTGATCGCCTGTTACCAGCAACTGATCAAAAGCAGCTATGGATTCACGATATTTCCGGTTATAATACAATCGCAAGGCGGCATCATATCGTGAGCGAAATGAAGTCCCAGCGTAGCCGCCTTCCTGGGGCGTGACGCGCCCTGTCGATAGATCGCGCTCTCTATCTTGAATCAGCGAATTTTGAGCGGCGAGCCTATTCTTCAAATTGCTCAATTCCTGATCTTTTTCTGAAACCTCGCTCTCAAGACGCCTGATCTCGCTGGATAAAGCATCGTTGTTGGAGGTTGTGACAACCTCTGTTGTGGCAGCCGCCGGTTGGGTTTCTTCACCACTGATCCCCAATAGACGCAAAACATCATCATCCTCAAGAGAAGCAGATTGATCATCGGTTTCAGCCGTTCCTGCCGGAAATGACTCATCCTCTGCATATTGACCTGTCTGAGAAGTTGCGCAAGAGAGAATGAATGAGCTCATTATTGAGATCAAAAACAGAAAAAAGAAATATTTGATCCTGTTCAAATTTTTCATTTTGCTTGCTCTCCTAATTGATATTTTGTTTCCTCATGACGATGTATGCGGCAGCACCCCAACCTAAAAATGCAGCAATTCCTGATACGACTCGCCAACTGTTCCCATTCTTATCCACATTAACGACGATCGGCCGCTTGGGCAATCCTGAATAGCCAATTCCTTTAAGATTTTGATCGACCGCGACCACGCAATAATCTATACCGGCTTCAGTGATATCTCTGCCCGGGATAGTTCCCTCATATTTCAACTCTACGCTATTTTTCAGAGGCGCCAGCTTCCACTTGGTGGTTCCGGTTGTTCGATACAACACGGCAGCCGTGCGAATTGGTGTTTCTGAAGTGATGACCGCATTAATTTTCAGATTTTTCCCGGCCTCGGTGCGGAAGATCGGATAATGTATCAGCGTCGGCGATTTTGAATCTTTGGGAGCTTTCCCATAGTCCGGCTTGCCGTCATGGTCCCAGAAACCATTACGGTCTTCCGGTCGGTACAAATCCAAATCTAATTGCCTGGGAATATTGTCGCTATCGAGATCCGATGGATCTTTACGGGAAATGTAGTAATTCAGGCCGACCCATACAGAAGTGATGCCGTCATTTTCATCACCGCTTTCAATCTGATCCACAAGATCAAAAGCTGAATAACGAAAATCAGCTCCCAACATCAAACCCAGACCGTTGTCAAAAATGAACTCTATGCCGCCGGACGTTTTAAAGAAGAGCGACATTCCTTTTTGGTCTTCAGCGTTCAAATCAAGGATTGTCTTGCCGTCGTAGCGGGCATCCCACCACAAGCCGCCGAATCCGATCGAGGCAAATGGATTCACTGTCGTAAAGGGAGAAAAATTAAAGCGAAAATCCAATTCGATGGGAAGTGAGGAAACCTGAAAGAGATTATAATCAATCATTGCAGGATCATTAACACTGCTGATGAGGTCAGCATAGGACTTGGTCCGCAGAGTGGACGTATTGACTTCTGCCCCCACACCGAAATAAGGGATAGGATGATAGCTGAATGTGAAGGAACCCATCGGATTATAACGAGGCTCTTTCCAATCCCCCTCCAGCTTATTAAAACCTCCTTTGACTCCTATGCCGAATTTGTCGTCAGCACCAAAAAGGTGAGCAGGAGCAAAGTAATGGACAAAGAGGGCGATCGTGATCAGAGCAAAAACGTGCTTTTTCAATGTGCTCTTCCTTTCTGCCTTGCGTCCTTCAAGTTATGGGATTAAGATATTAAATATTGAATTCAAAGTCAAGCTATTTATTATCCATAAGATATTGATGTATAATAGAGTTATGCATTAATTCACAGATGAAGTCTCTTTTTTCGCCTTGCTTATTTTAATATAACCGTTAATCAAAAAAATAATTCCTGATATCACAAA
This sequence comes from Calditrichota bacterium, assembly GCA_003818595.1. Classification (GTDB taxonomy): domain Bacteria; phylum Zhuqueibacterota; class Zhuqueibacteria; order Residuimicrobiales; family Krinioviventaceae; genus Fontimicrobium. Next base: position 1,706 of record RPQV01000038.1, on the reverse strand, counting down.
AATTATGCTGATTCCCTGGTTCAAGCTTAATCCTTTGCTGCCCCATTGGACGATCAGCATGCTGTCCTCATAATAACGGTAGACATCGACGATAAACCGACCACAGCCATAGAGGATGAGAAAAAGAGCAAAAAGAAAGCCGTTGAACTTTTTCCAACGCTCAGCAACCAAAAGCGCCGCAAAGATAATCAGACCGTAAAGAGAGGAATAAAGCTGCGCCGGAATCAAAGCAATTCCCGGGAATTGATTTCCTGCCGGACTGTTGAACGGAAAAGTCACGCAAAGATGAGCGTGACCTTCGCAAGGAAGCCCGAAACAACAGCCGTTTAAAAAGCAGCCGATGCGGGTAATAAAACTGCCGAGTCCCACGGCGGGTATCAAGATATCGGCAAAAACGAGAAAGGATTGCTTTTTAATTTTCAAATATATATAGGAAGTTAAAAAACAAAGCACTACACCGCCAAGTACGGTCAATCCTGCCAGACCAATCTGCCCATCACTCTGAAAGGGACTAAAAGTATCAAGCCATCTCCCTCGAAATTCTTCGAGATGGAACAAAACATACAATAATCGTGATCCCACAATGGCACTGATGATCAGGACAACCGACAAATCCATCACCAGATTGGGATCAATATTTTGTTTTTTTGCCCGGCGCATGGAAAAATAGATGCCCAACAGAAAAGATAAGGCAAGAGCAAGGCCGTACGAGCGGATTTCTAACGCACCAATTTTAAATAAAACAGGATACACAAGCACCTCCATCATTTTGTTTTAAATTTCCGGGCGGATAATCGGGAATATATGGGTGTTCGTTTTCACCATCCCACCAATGCAATTCCACTCGACCCTCCCGGATCACTGCATAGGTAAAGTCTTTTCCCCAATAACCCGGATTGATATAGTGTCCATCACCATGTTTTTCAAGCGCAGCCCAATGTGTATGTCCCAGAACGACAAATTGAAAGCCCTGTTCAATTTTCTCCATCGCAAATTTTCGATAATCAATGTCCATATATTCATGACGCGATTTTTCTCCCGAACGCCTGCTCAAATGAGAACAAAATAATGCAAACGGCACGCCAATATCCGGATGCAGCATCCGGTAGAGGAATATATTCATCTTGTTGCGCAATATCCGCTTTAAAAAGCGATAGCCGTAATCGTTTCTGAGCAAACCATCACCGTGTTTGATGTATACTTTATATTGATCAAGAAGAAAGACATATTCCTCAGCATGAATAATCAGTCCGATATCTTCCCGCATAAAGGAATCCAGCCAAAAATCATGATTTCCTGCAACATAATGCACCGGGCTCGCCTGGCAAAGAGACTGCAGTTGAGCCAATACGCGGATATGTTTGCGCAAAATCACATGTTTATATTCGAACCAGAAATCGAACAGATCACCCACGATAATTAATTCCGCCTGCTCGGTTTCAATCTTTCTTAGCCAGGAGAGTAATCGTTTTTCCTTTTCCTGCTCATCCGCGATATTATATGCCCCGAGGTGCAAATCTGAAATAAAATAGACAGTGCGCATAAATTGGACAGTCTCCTTTCATGCACAAAATAGTAATATTGTATCACAGATGCAAGCTGCAGAATAATCCGGGCGGCTCGATAAAGGGCCAACGACCGCTTTGAATGGCCGAAATATCTTTCAAACACGAATTATTCGCTTGAATCGATAGAGCTGATCTTAT
>RPQV01000037.1 GCA_003818595.1 Calditrichota bacterium | reverse complement strand
CATAACCGTTCATGATCTTCGTCGATTTCATTTCCCCGAAACTTATCCGCGCCTGCGAGGCCTATTCTTGGACAAGATGATTCCCCGTTCGATCGAGCAGGCAACGAAAATCATCGCGGTTTCTGAATTTACAAAACAGGACATTCTGAAACTTTTTGGCATCGAGTCGGAAAAGGTGCAGGTGGTTCATTCGGGAATTGACAGTCATCGCTTTTCGACCCCTGCCTCATCTGCGCGGAAAGAGCAGATTCGCCGTCAATATCTATTGCCCGAGTTGTACATTTTAGCGGTAGGCCATTTAGAACCGCGCAAAAACTATGCACAGCTGATCGAGGCCTACGCATCGATGCGTGCGCAAAAGCGGATATCTCATCATTTGGTCATTGTCGGCCAGGAAAATTGGCATTATCAAAACCTTTATCGCCGCATAAAGCAGCTCAATTTGGACTCTCATGTTCATTTCTTAGGATTTGTTGATTTTCATGACCTTCCCCAGATTTATCAGATGGCATCGCTTTTTGTCGCTCCATCATTGTTTGAGGGATTCAGTTTTACGCCTCTCGAAGCTATGGCGGCGGGAATTCCCGTCGCTGTGTCAAATACTGCGTCGCATCCCGAAGTCTGCAGTGATGCTGCGGCCTATTTCGATCCCTATGATGTCGAAAATATGGCTGATACCCTATTGCGGCTGCTGGATGATTCCCAATTCAGGCAAAGATTGGTGCATATGGGCAAAAAGAATATTCTGCGATTTACTTGGGAAAAATGTATTGATGAAACATTTAAAATCTATGAGGAGCTCCTTAACAAGATATGAAAAAGCGAATAAAAATTATTCGTCTGCAATCCCGCATTTGCATCGGTGGTCCGGCTCTGCACACCGAACTATTATCCAGGTATCTTATTGAGGGCTACAAAAATGTGCTGATTGGGGGGGCGGTTGAAAAAGGAGAATTCAGTAAATATGAACAGCTGAAAAGAAGCGGCATTGATGTGCGCATTATTGATGAAATGCATCGTTCGACAAGACCCTTTGCCGATTTGCGTTCTCTTTATTATTTATATAGAACCATCAAGGCTGAGCGGCCAATGATTGTCTGCACTCACACAGCGAAAGCAGGCGCCATCGGTAGAATTGCCGCTGTCCTGGCCGGTGTGCCGCTTGTTTTTCATACTTTTCATGGACATGTGTTCGATCATTATTTTTCGCCGATGGTGTCATTCATATTTCTGACGATTGAACGTGTTCTGGCGCGTTTTACGACCACAATCATCGCCATTAGCCCTGCGCAATTGGAAGAGTTGACGGCAAAGTTTCATGTTGCTCCTCAAAGTCGTTTTGCGATGATCAGACTGGGGTTCGAACTCGACTTGTTATCCGGCCTGGAGAAAAGTGGTGAATTGAAAAAACGATATATGATTCCTCAAGACGCTTTATTAATCGGCGTGATTGGAAGGTTGGTACCCATAAAGAATATTCCCGCTGCTTTAATGATTTTGAAGGAATTGCATCAGCATAATAAACCGTATCATCTTCTGATCGTCGGCGATGGCACAGAGAGAAGCAACCTGGAAGATTTGTGTGAACAACTCGAATTGGCTTCTTTCGTTCACTTTACCGGATGGGTGCAGAATATGAGCGAAATCTATCGCGGACTGGATCTGTTGTTGTTAACCTCGCTCAATGAAGGTACGCCGGTGACGATCATTGAGGCCATGGCTGCCGGTGTGCCCGTGGTTGCCTCAAATGTGGGGGGGGTGCCTGATCTCATCGTAGAAGGGGAGACCGGAAGGCTTTTTGATGTAAATGATCTTTCTGCGGGTGTGTCTGCGATCGAAAAAATGATGCAGGATTCCATTTTACGGGATACCATCGTCCAGAATGCATTCCGTTTCGTGCAACTCCATTATCATTATCGTCGTCTGATCAGAGAAATGGATGCTTTGTATAAACTCCATTTGGAAAAACTGCAATAATTCACTAAATTACATTAAAATATGCATGGGGCGTAAGCTCTTGGAATGAATTGGCGTTTCCTGCTGTTTTTGTACCGTTAGCAATATTGTCCTGCTTTGAGACTTGTTTTCTCGAATGTAACAAAAAATTGTCAAGTGATCTCTCTTCTATCGCACAATTCGTGGTATGATATTTGTATATCAATTATAATTTGATCATGATTTTTGTTATGTCGGTACTGATAAACGAAGCGTCTGGTCGCGCAGAAAATACTGGAAAAATTGATGAAATATTTCTTATACCTCATTATACCTTTGGCGACTGCATGGTTGTTGACGCCAGTATTTCGTCGTTTTGCAAAAAATCATCACATCGTTGCCCGCCAAAATCACCGCACCGTTCACCAGGGAGAGGTCGCTAAACTGGTCGGAGGCGCTATTTTCAGCGCCTTCATTCTTGGACTGATTGTGACTATATACTTTGACAAAGCTGTCTGGGCAGATCAACTACCCGCATTTCTGGGGTTGGCGATTGGAGCACTGATACTCTTCATTGTGGGTGCGATTGATGACCGGACTGATTTAAATTGTAACCTGAAGCTGTTTATAGAGATCATTGCGGCCTCTTTACCCGTATTTTGGGGATGGCGCATCGAGTCGCTGGTGTTTCCTGCCTCGGTAAATTTGCAGTTGGGCTTTCTGTCCTATCCGCTCTCGATACTGTGGATCGTGGGCATAACCAACTCTTTTAATATGATTGATGGTTTGGATGGTCTGGCAGGCGGGATCGCTGTGGTGGTGCTCATTTCCTCATTATCCATTGCGATGCTTTTCGGGAATACGCTCCTGCCCATGTTCATTCTCATTCTCCTCGGCGCCACCTTGGGTTTTCTGAGATATAATATTAATCCGGCATCAATTTTTATGGGGGATTCCGGCAGTTTATCACTCGGATTTCTACTTGCCTGCATCACGATAAGTGCTTCCACCCATGTGAACGGCACGTCGGTGTTGGTTCTATTCCTTCTATTGGGTCTGCCGTTGACGGATACCACCTTGGCCATTATCCGCCGTTTGCGTCGGGGCATCCATCCCTTTCATGCGGATCGCGAACACATTCACCACCGGTTGGTCAATCTTGGTCTGTCTCATTCCGGGGCGGCAACGACAATGGTCGGTTTTTCCCTCGTCCTGGGTCTCATGGCCTACCTGGTCGCCCACGGTATTTATATGGATCTGCAGCTATTGAAATAGCATGGAACTCAATCAATCGTCATTGAATTTAACGATTGTTGTTCAACGTGAACCATTTGGTGTTAAACTTTGTGAAAAGCTTTCATGGTTTTTGGAAAATAATGGCTAAATTCATCATATGGGCAGTGGTTTTCCTGCCCTTTTTGTTTTTTCCCCTTGCTGCCGCTTCTTTTTTCCAGATTGTTGAACAAGGGGAAAATAATATGACGATTGAATGGAACGCTCCTGATTTGGAGTGGAAGACATTAGTCACTTCCGAAGAGACGTTCGTCCTGCCTCTCCTCGCTGATTTGCCGCTGCAACAAAAAGAAGGATGGCCGCAACTCCCTTATGATGCCCTTCACCCCCTAAAGAGTGGTAGTTGGCAACTTTCAATAGTGGATTCCATTTTTGAAATACGCTCATGTACCGCAATTTGTCCGGCGCCGGGCTTTGACATCTTGAAAGATGAAAATGACCGTCGCTATTTTTTTCGAAAAGATTCTCTGGCCTATCGCAACAATCTTTTTATGCCGCAGAATTTTACGCAGGTTGACCTGGGCGAGTATCGAAACCAACGCCTGCATCGATTGCAGGTCAATCCAATCAAATATAATCCCGTTTTAAATCAAATTCATTTTTTGCGCTACCTGAAAATTCTACTCACTTATTCCAGCCCAAATTCTGCACGATTATCGACGTCGGAATTGCTGCCTCCGATACCCGGCTCACCGGCGCCGCTGTGGAAACGCACCTCAAGTTTAGGAATGACGGAAATATCCGATGAATTTTCTCCTGGTGCTAAACTGTATACGTTGGCCGAAGGTGTCTATCAAATTTCCGGCGCCGATTTGACCCGATCCGGCATCGCTGTCAGTACCATTGATCCCCAGGATGTTTATATTGAAAATCGAGGCCGCACGCTTCCCTGTATGATTTTCGGTAGTGAAGATGGAAAAATCGATCCGGAGGATCGAATTCTTTTTTTTGCTGATCGGCTCTCTGGTGAAGAAGAGTATTATCACGCCTATAGTGATACCAATATCTATTGGCTTCGTTGGCATAAAGGAGCGGGAGCAGGATTCGCAACGGTCGCCAGTGAAAGAGGTGAAAATGCCGTTCTTTCGTTTCAAAAAACACTTCATCTTGAACAGGACATTGAATATTATCAGGGAGATTCCAATCTCGAAATACAATCCAGCGATCAGGTTCCGGGTGAAGGATGGGTTTGGGATAGTGCGATAGATCCTGACGAGACATTCAGAATCCCATTTGATCTGCCCGGATTAAAGTCTGAAGCCGGCCTAGCCACCCTGCGCTTCCGTGTGCGGGGAGAGACACGGGACAGCTATCTGAATTCGCATCATCTGCGAGTTTATATTAATCAGAATCTCGTTGTCGATACATTTTTCGATGATCGGCAGGAACTCATTCCCGAGGTGCAGATCAATAGCGCCTTGCTGAAGAAAAGCGGCAACCTGTTTGAGTTACAATCAAAGAGAGAAAACCCCAACATTAAATCGCGGTTTTATTTTGATTGGCTCAAAGTTGACTATCAGCAAAGGACATCTGTCGACAATGGATTTTTACGTTTGCCGGCACAAAAGTCCCCGGATGATTATTATTGGGTTCAGGGATTTTCTTCGCCGAATGTCCACATCTGGGATGTCAACAATGCTCTCGCGATAAAGCCGGCTTCAGTGGGTAAAGAGTGGCTCGCTGATATTCAAGTCGTCTCAGCCGGACTCGCAGATGGTAATTATGCTCACTTTGCCGTCAATGATCAAACCGTTTTTACTGGAGCTCGAGGAATTAATCTGGTGGCTGTCAATCATGAAGAGGGACGAGTTTTGCATCGTCGCACTTTTGATACATACGCGGCCGCCGCGGAGTCTGATTCCCTCGCTGCTTTTCTAACGCGACTGGCTGACAATACGATAATTCTCGCGGGAGTCATGGATGATGGGGCTGCAAATTTGACCGCAACCGGGAGGGCCGCATTCGAATCTCTGGGAAGTCGAGAAATCAGTAATCTGCAATATCGCGATTCGTGGGCTTTTATCGGACGCAAGGGTACGACGACGCCGCTCGCTGAACAGCGTGTCAGCCAAAATAATGGTCAGGCTTCGGTCTTTTCACGTCTATTCTTCACGGGCGATTCGACATTCCATGTCCAATTCTCTTTCCCTGCGGGGGGTAAAGATTTTATTTTGTTCGAGGAGAGCACGGCGACCACTCCTCATAAAATCAAATATGTCGAAAAAAATCTCAAGCAGGAATATACCGGCGCTGATTATATCATTGTCACGCATCGCAATTTTCTCCGGCCGGCGGAGGAGCTCGCGCGCTGGCGGGAAACGCATAATGGATTTTCTGTTTTTATCGCGGACGTCGAAGAAATTTATAACGTTTTCAATGACGGTATTCCGGATCCTCTGGCGGTCAAGGCATTTTTGCGTTTTGCTTTTAAAGCCGGAAATCCGCAGCCACGATTTGTATTGCTGTTTGGCGATGGTTCATGGGATGCAAAAAAAAATATGCCTTCAGCTATTAACACTAATTTTGTCCCGGTATTGGGAAATCCCGTGAGTGATGCTCTTTTTGTCTGTTTTGGCGACAGCACGGATATACTGCCCGATATGAGCATCGGCAGAATACCCGTCAAAAACGATGTCGAGGCAGATGCTTCCGTTGCGAAAATTATCGAATACGAACAAGAGCCCTCTTCCGCATGGAAAAAGAATTTTCTTTTTATCAGCGGTGGAGCGGATCAAGCTGAGCAGCAACAGTTTAAGAGTCAATCGACCTCTTTGGCGAATGATTTTATCGTCACACCGCCGACTTTTGGACGATTTTTGTCCATCAACAAGACACAAGAGCAGCAGGTCGATTTCCGTTCTCTCATACTGGAAACCATTGATGCCGGGGCGCTGTGGATAAATTTTATCGGGCATGCCGCGAGTCGTACCTGGGAATTGATGTTCAATACGCCGGATATCAATGATCTGAATAATAAAGGGAAATATCCTTTTATCAGCAGCATGACCTGCCACACGGGAAGGTTTGCTGAACCGACTCAGGAAAGTTTTTCGGAGCATTTTCTGCTGTTGCCCGATAAAGGAGCAATTGGTTTTTGGGGTACCTCCGGTTGGGGATATTCCTATGAGGATTATCAGTACCTGCGCGAGATGTTCCCGACCGTCACGGTCGACACGGTACGATTTCTTGGTGATATCGTCACCCAAACAAAAATAAAACTCTGGACTGCACACGGTCAGGGTGAACAATATACCAACCTGATACTCCAATATAATCTTCTCGGCGATCCCGGGGTTCAGCTCTCTCTGCCGATCCTGTCTGACCTCGCCCTTGAAGCAAAGGATATTACACTGAAAAATCTGACACCGGGCGAGTCGGATTCCACTGTTGAAGTTCAGGCGCGAGTGGGAAATTGGGGACTGGGCACTCGCGATAGTGTCAAAATTGATCTTTCAATGCGCAATGTTGTTACCGGCGCCGTCCATTCTCTGCAAAAGACGATTCCTCCTGTAGGACTCGAATCGACGGTACCTTTTAATGTGCCATTAAAAGGCATGACCGGCGTCAATGAACTGAAGGTGAACATTGATCCGGAAAATGCTGTCACCGAGTTTGATGAAAATAACAATGCGCAATCCATTCGGATGACTGTTCTGACGAGCGATCTGCAACTGGTGGCGCCGCCGGCTCACTCGTTGGTGCCTATTTCTCAGGTGGAATTGAAGGTTCAGGCGCCTCAACAACTGTTTGACGAGAATCAAAGATATATTTTTGAACTGGATACCTCGGCAACCTTTTCCAGCCCGGCATTTCGTACGTCTCCTGAAATTCGGGCGCATCCATTATTAATTCGATGGGCGCCTGATTTCCTGCTGCCGGACTGTCTCTATTATTGGAGAATAGCCGCCGCAGGTGATAGCCATCCTGTCAATTCGTTCACCGGTTCCTTTTTTGCAGCAGCCGGAAATCAATTCGGCTGGATGCAGAGGAATGATTATTATATCGGCAATACGCTCGAACATGTTGAAAGCCGCAATGATGGATTTTCACTTTCATCCCGACAAATTCCGCTTTTGCTGCAATCATCGCGCAGCGAACAGGTAGGTTATGCGCTCATTGAGGTGGATCGTCGAAAGGCAAATCAGCCGGGGCGTGGGCACCATCTTGTGGTGATCAATCACTACACTGGTGACATAAAAGCGACGGGTCATTTTGATACCTATGGCGATGTGAATGCCCCCGCAGCTTTGACTGCTTTTATCGCAGATGTCACCAAAGGAGATTATGTTCTGGCCGCGATTGAGGAGGAGGGGGGGCTGAATCTCACTGAGCAAGTATACGCCGCCTATGAATCCATCGGCAGCGCTTTTTGTCGACAAATTGGCTATCGGGATGAATGGGCGATTATTGGTCGAAAAGGTAATGCAGTCGGGTCTGTACCGGAAGATAGAGCTCCTGCAGGGGGACTGGTGGTCATCCTGAAAGATACCCTGCAGTTGCGATATCCGCGAGGAGAGATGAGATCGTCTCCGATTGGACCCGCTTCGGCTTGGGATCAGGCTTCTTTGGAAGTTGAAATCCCTGATTCGAGTGAATTTAATTGGTTCATCCACGCTTTCAGCAGCGATTATACTGATACTTTAACGCTGCCGGTTAAAGACCAATTTTCAGTTGATCTCAAATCAATTGACGGGTCGCGGTATCCGTTGTTATCGCTCGTTGCTTCTTTCACTTCCCATGATGGAAGACATTCTCCGAAACTCAAGCAATGGCAGACGCTGTATAAATCCGTGCCGGACCTCGCGTTGTCGCCGCAGCTTTTTGCCCAAACTGCGGATTCGGTGATTCTCGGACAGACGGTTAACTTTTTCCTGGATGTCTATAATATCGGCCTGATCTCTTCTGATTCTTCATTGATTCGGTTGGAGAGATTTGACTCGGAAAAGGGGCGCATTCACATTCAAGATATTCAACTGGATTCAATCGTTCCCGATAAATATCGCCCGATTAACTTTAAATGGACCGCTGCGCCGCAGACCGGACTGGTCAAATTGTTTATTACTGTCGATCCCGAACAGCAACAAAATGAATTGAGTAAAGCCAACAATGACATTATCGCCCAGGTTTATGTCGGCAGTGATACCTTGACGCCCAAAGTATCGCTCACTTTCGATGGTCGGGATATTATGGATGGCGATCTGGTCTCTCAGCAGCCGATCATCATTGCAAAGATAGAGGATAACAATCCCGAAGCCATGACCGATACTTCCCGTGTAATCGTCACGTTGGATGGACGTCGAATTCCATTTCGCAACTCTGAGGAGCTGAAATTGACATCGGGAGGTGATTCGCAGGTGCGGGGAATCCTGCATTATCATCCTCAATTATCAGCCGGCGAGCATCTGTTGGTGATACAGGTGAGCGATGCGGGTCGGAACCAGGCTGTGGTTCAGACGCGGTTTGTGGTTGAAAACAATCTGCTTTTGCGACAGGTGCTCAATTTTCCCAACCCAATGACAGATTTTACCGAATTCTGCTATGAGATCAGTCAACCTGCCGATGTAACGATCAAAATCTATACCGTCGCCGGCCGCCTGATCCGGACTCTGTAAGTCGGGAGGGTGGCTGTGGGATATAACAAAATATCCTGGGATGGATGCGATGGTGACGGCGATTTTCCGGCCAATGGTGTTTATCTCTACAAGCTGCAGGCGTCCAATGAAGAAAACACAATCGAGGAAATCAGCAAGGTCTTTATCATGCGATGATCATTGAAAGAGCGTTCAACGAATGTGGATAACTTGTGTGCAATACGGTATTTGAGAATTGTCAACCTTTTAATCCGAGCACGATGTTCTTTTGATCTTCCGCATTGCCTCTTGAAGCTGATGATAACAAAAATCAAGAGCTTACAAGAGTTTTCAAATATAAGTTAAGATAAGTAAAAACATGACTTAATATGATGCGATTATATGTTCGAGAATCCTGCTTTTAATCAATGATCCCTAACTCTATATTTTTATCTTCAACTAATGTTCAAGTTTGATTTTTCCCTTGACTTTCATTGAACCCGAGTTACCAACGTCAATGTGGATAACTTGGGGATATATCACCTATAGGTCTTCAGTTCTCTGTATCATCTATATCTTGGGTTGATAAAAACAACACCTGAAAGATGTTCGTGAAAGAATCGTTTGGTTTTTTTAAATATTTTTTTAACATATCATCTTGAGAAAACTTTTTCAATCGAACCGGCGGAACAGCCATGATACTGAAAGACAGCACTCTCTTTTTATTATTTACCGGAGCAATCATATTCACCATTGTTGCAGCGGAAATCATTCGACGTCTCTTCCATTGGCCGTCGGAATCAACCCGCAAGTTGGTTCATATTTTTGTGGGAATATTGGTTGCTTCTACGCCATTTGTGCTCAAGTCCATGTGGCCAATGGTTATCATCGGCGTCTCCTTTACTGTCATCGATTATCTGGCCATTCGATTGGGCTTTCTGCAAGGAATTCACGGTACATCTCGGCATACGTATGGCACTGTTTTTTATCCGATTTCTTTTGTCGTCCTGACCATCTCTCTTTGGCAGAATCATAAATTGATCCTAGTGACCTCAATGCTCATCATGGCGATATCGGATGCAGCCGCCGCTGTTGTCGGGGAACGGGTGAAAAATCCCATCATTCTTCACTGGGGTCCTGAAAAGAAATCTGTCCAAGGCTCGATAAGCATGTTTGTGGTCACCTTTTTAATCGTGGCCGTCTGTCTGGGCAGTGCTATACATCTCGCCGTCCTTGCACTTTCTCCGCTCTACGTTTTATGGATCGCATTAGTGGTTGCCTTGATCGCCATGATGTCCGAAGCCATTTCCGCACAAGGTTCGGACAATCTGACCGTGCCTCTGAGTTCTGCCTTCACACTCTATTTTATGCTGACCGAATCAACGGTTTCGTCGGCCTATTTTACACTTGCGGTTGGATTATCGCTTCTCTTCGGCTTGATCTCCTATCGCCTGCGCTTTCTCGATGCGGGTGGATCGGCTGCTCTTTTTCTTTTGGGAGTTCTCGTTTTTGGAGTCGGCAGCTGGGCGTTCACCTGGCCTATTCTCACATTTTTTATTCTCTCAAGTATCCTGTCGAAAATGGGAAAAAGACGCAAGCAGAAACTTGAAACCATCTTTGAAAAAGGCAGCCGCAGAGATGCAGGGCAGGTTTTGGCAAACGGCGGAGTCGCAGGTTTGATGGTGATATTTTACTATTTCACGGATCAACATTTTTTTTACATTTTATATATCGCATCTCTGGCGGCAGTCACAGCAGACACCTGGGCGACAGAAATTGGCGTGATGGCCAAGGGAAAACCTGTTTCGATATTGAATTTCAGGCCGGTTCCGCTGGGCACTTCCGGCGGCATTTCCGTTCTCGGAACTTCAGGCGCTTTTATAGGCGCCCTATTGCTCGTTGTCGTCGGTTATTTCAGCAGTCCGCATTTGTCCCCCCGCGTGCTCGGTCTTTTCGACGCCTCCATCATCTTAGCCGCCGGTTTGCTGGCCAGCCCTGTCGATAGTTTTCTCGGCGCCACGGTTCAGGCCCAGTATCAATGTCCCCATTGCCGAAAAATCACCGAAAAGCGAATCCATTGTGCAGATCATCAAACAACGTTTGTTCGTGGATTCCGCTGGATTAACAATGATGTCGTCAATGCGTTTTGCGCGTTCAGCAGCGTGCTCATCGTGATCATCATCGCCCGTTTGTTGGGACGCCTTTGAGATCAAAACAATTCTGTTGGCTATTTCCCTTGGAAATCATATATTCTACCTTAAAAAAAGTTGTATCGGTTTTGAATCAATTATATACAAGGAGGAACGATGACGACCATCGTTGATGTATTAGGAAGAGAAATTCTCGATTCGCGCGGTAATCCGACAATCGAGGTTGAAGTTGTTCTGGAAGACGGATCCTGGGGCCGTGCCGCGGTTCCGTCAGGGGCGTCGACCGGTGAAAATGAGGCAATCGAATTGCGCGATGGCGATAAAGCACGGTTTCTTGGCAAAGGCGTAACCAAGGCTGTTGAAAATGTGAATGAAAAGATTGCTGATGAACTGATCGGCGAAAGTGCTGATGATCAGGTCGGTATTGATAATCTGTTGATCGAGATGGATGGAACGAAAAATAAGTCTGTATTAGGCGCCAATGCCATTCTCGGTGTTTCTTTGGCGACGGCAAAAGCTGCAGCGGATTTTTTCGGAATGCCGCTCTATCGTTATATCGGTGGCACAAACGCAAAACATCTTCCAGTTCCCATGATGAATATTATCAATGGTGGTTCACATTCGGACGCTCCGATTGCTTTTCAAGAATTTATGATTCGTCCGGTGGGTGCACCCTCGTTGAAAGAGGCGGTTCGTATGGGCGCCGAGGTCTTTCATCAATTGAAAAAGGTGCTGAAAGATCGCGGTTTGAGCACTGCAGTTGGCGATGAGGGCGGATTTGCGCCGGTGCTCAAAGGAACTGAGGATGCGCTTGAAAGTATTCTCAAAGCCATTGAAAAAGCGGGATATAAGCCCGGCCAGGATATCAGTCTTGCTCTGGATTGTGCTGCTTCTGAATTTTTCGCTGAGGGTATTTACAATTATGCCAAGTTCGAAGGGACTAAAGGGGCGAAACGTTCCTCGGAAGAGCAGGCCGATTACCTTGCATCTTTGATTGCCAAGTATCCGATTGACTCTATTGAAGACGGCATGTCGGAAAATGATTGGACGGGTTGGAAAATATTGACCGACAAGATCGGCGCCAAGTGTCAGTTGGTGGGAGATGATGTGTTTGTCACCAATGTTGAATATTTATCCCGCGGCATCAGCGAAGGCTGTGCGAATTCCATACTCATTAAGGTGAATCAGATCGGCACACTCACCGAGACGCTGAACGCCATCGAGATGGCCCATCGCGCCGGTTATACGACGGTCACATCCCATCGCTCCGGAGAGACCGAAGACGCGACGATCGCCGATGTGGCGGTGGCAACCAATTGCGGACAGATCAAAACCGGTTCATTGAGCCGATCAGACCGGATGGCAAAGTATAACCAATTGATCCGCATCGAGGAGGAATTGGGAGAAAATGCCATTTACGGCTATTCAAAGTAATTTGAAAGGGTCGGCATCAAGTTTGGCTGCACTCTTGATGCCGACAGCTTACAGGTGCGGGCGATGAATGTTTTTTCCCCGACAACTATTCAAAGAATAATTCGTCAACCTCGACTATGGCTCATCATCGGATCAGTCCTGATCCTTTATTCGTTTGTTTTCGAACGTTCCGGCTTTATTCGTCAGTTGGAACTCAAGCGAGAGAATAAACGCCTGCAGCAACAGATCATTCTGGCGCAGGAGAGGATGGTATTCCTGCAGGGTGAAATAAATGCTCTTAAAAACGATATCGAAAGGATGAAACAGGAAGCGATTCGTAACGGTTATGCTGAATCCGATGAAGTCATTGTTCGAATTCGCTGAAGAGGAACTCATTGATTGCTTTCTCTTTTGTTGTATTTGCTTGACAGGTTTTTGCATGTCTCCCTCCACCAAACCCATCACCGCATAATCAACGCATCAATCCTGGAATATGTGGTTCATTCCCCCATGTGATGCCGCTTTTCCGGATTATAAAGTCGAGGATCATGACATTTGCGCCTGTCCTGGAAAAATAGTCTTCTCATTCACTTTATACTTTCAACTATTGCCATTGGCATAGCACAGACAATCGAATCCTCTGCTTTTACAGCTGAGCCAGGGGTAGTTCTCAACTTTCGACAGGAATTTAACTCGTATGCCTGGCTTGGAAACGCCGCCTTTAAAAAAAGGGTGTCTCCACGCTGGTTTATGAATTTCAATGAAAGTTTCAAGTCTTCACTTCTCCGACTGGCAACTGAGGGAGATCGCTGGAAAGATGATCAAAACATTGGTATGGAAATCGGTTTCAACGTGTTGCCGACATTGACTTGGCTGACCAAAACTACTCTGCTCCAATTCCAGGATAAGCAATCCGGATATGATAATGACGTCTCCAGTTATGTATTCAATTCAGGTTTACTCTATACGCCGTGGCCGTTTTTGAAAACAAAGCTTTCTCTTGGTCCCAAACAAGAAAAT
>RPQV01000036.1 GCA_003818595.1 Calditrichota bacterium | reverse complement strand
CTTTTTTTTACATGACCTGCCAATTGTGATAAAAGGAGATTAAATTCCTTGAATTTATCTGCCAAATTATCTATTATCTGGCTTCATATTGAAGAGGATCGTTTGCCGGAATCAAAGATTAAAATACTTTCCGAGGGTGCGATTAATAAAATCGCGGCTGGTGAGGTGATCGATAGACCGGCTTCTGTTGTAAAGGAGTTGATCGAAAACTCCATCGATGCGGGCGCTGATGAAATCACCGTTCTCCTCAAGCAGGGGGGACAATCTTTGATTCAGGTGGTTGACAATGGCATCGGCATGGATGAGCAGGATGCAATTCTTTCTTTTCAACGTCATGCCACTTCCAAGATTCGTGATTTCAAAGACATTGAAAAAATAGTAACCCTCGGTTTCAGAGGAGAAGCGCTCGCCAGTATCGCGTCCGTCGCACGCGTCGAGATGAAAACCATTCAAATGAATCAGATCGAAGGAACACTGCTGCAAATAAACGGCGGAATTGTGAGCAAAGTCGGCAAAACCGGTGGAAATCCCGGCACTTCGATTGCCGTGAAAAACCTATTTTATAATACTCCCGCGCGACGAAAATTCCTGCGCACCGATTCCACTGAATATCGTCATATACTGAATATTTTAAATCGATTTACCCTCGCCTATCCCCAGATTCATTTTACCCTGATACATGAGGAGCATCAAATTTATTCTCTGGCTAAAAGTGATCTGAAAGGCCGAGTCGCGGATGTTTTGGGCAAGAATATCGCTGATCATTTATTACCGATCAATGAAGAAAATGCGGTTTTTACATGTTCCGGCCTACTGGGTGATTTCGATCTGATTCGCAAGTCTCGAGATGAACAATATTTTTTTGTTAATCAACGCTTCATAAATGATCGGACACTCGCGGCAGCCGTGATTTCGGGATACGGTGAATTGCTGCCCAAAGGAAGATTTCCCGTTTATCTCTTGTTTTTCACGATTGATCCGGCTCGGATCGATGTGAACGTCCATCCCACCAAAAGTGAAATCAAATTCGCTGATCAACAAATTCTTTTTGCATTAATTCGTGGTGCAGTAAAAAGAACACTGCACCAGGATCACATCGTTCCTGACGTGAGACTGGATTCCCAAACGGCTGACACCAGACCATTGGCTCGTTTTCGACCGGCGATTAAGCAGGAAATCGGTCGCCATCAAACACAGCAGGCGAGCATCGATTTCAATAATGCCGCGGAACGACTTTACGGACGGGAATTGATTCCGTCCGAATCTATGGACGAAGGCGTTGGTTCGTCAGAAACTCGTCTGCAGGACGAGGATCCATGGAAAATTTGGCAGGCGCATAATAAATACATTTTATCGCAAATTAAAAGCGGCATCGTTCTGATTGATCAACATGCCGCCCATGAGCGCATCACCTATGAACGGATCAAGTCCGGCTTTCGTAACAAGGATGCTGCTTCTCAGCAACTGCTTTTCCCTCATACAATCGATTTGTCCGTAGGCGATTTTGCTCTGTTAATGGATATTCTGCCTTTTTTGGAGAAAATCGGATTCATTATTAAAGGCTTTGGTGGACGGACTGTGGTCATCGAGGGAGTGCCTGTCGGTCTACGGATTCGAAAAGAGGAAAAAATCCTCACTGAAATATTGGATGAGTATAAAATGAAAATGGGTGAAGTGGATGTCCAGGAGCGCGTCGCAAAAAGTATCGCCTGTCGCGCCTCGATCATGAGCGGCGACCGGTTGTCGCGGGAAGAGATGCTGTCGCTTATCGATCAGCTGTTCGCCTGTGAAGTACCCTATTTTTGTCCACATGGTCGTCCGACGATGATCACCCTTTCATTGGAAGAACTTGACAACCGCTTTGAAAGAATGTAAAATTCCCATAATTGTTGGACCGACCGCTGTCGGCAAAACGATGCTTTCACTCGAAATCGCTTCGTCACTCGATGCGGAGATCATTTCTGCCGATTCGCGTCAAATCTACCGATTCATGAACATTGGGACCGCAAAACCAACCTCTTTAGAATTACATCAAGTCCGACATCATTTTATTGATATTCGTGATCCTGACCAGGAATACAGCGCCGGTGAATACGGCCGAGAAGCCCGGCGATGCATTGAAAAGCTCCTCGCGCAGGGCAAACAACCTCTCGTCGTCGGCGGTTCAGGTTTTTATCTTCAAGCCCTGGTTGACGGTCTTTTTGCGCCCCCATTGTCTGATCCTCACATCAAGGACAAGTGGCGTCGGCGAATAGCCGAGGGTGGCCGGGAAGAGGTGTTTTTATTGCTGAAAAAAATTGATCCTCACACAGCGTCAAGAATCCATCAAAATGATACTCAACGTATTGTGCGCGCTCTGGAAGTGTGGGAACTCTCCGGCATCCCCATTTCGCACTATCGCAAGGGTACGGAAAGCGCGGCAGATTTTCAACCGTGTTTTTGGGGGCTTGATCGTGAAAGAGAAAATCTATATGCGCTTATTGAACGCCGAGTCGATTGGATGATGAAAGAGGGACTGGTCGATGAAGTTCGTCAACTGCTGCAGAATGGATATCATGAAAATCTTAATGCTTTACGTACGGTCGGTTATCAGGAAGTCATTGCGTTCCTGCAAAACCGTTCCTCCGAGGAGGAGATGACGTCAATGATCAAGATGAATTCCCGACGATATGCAAAGCGGCAACTCACCTGGTTCCGTCGAGATGCCCGTATACACTGGCTTTCTCTGGATGAATTATCCCTTCAACAGGCCGGGGATATGGTTGTTAAAGATTTATTCAGCAAATCCTGATTCAGCCGGTATGATTAAAATCGAATGAGCGGTTCCAAATTCAACCGAAAAAACGAAACATAAAGATATAATAACCCAAGGAGTCAAAAAGATGATGAACGTGAATAATCAGATGATAAAAATCATCGTCGCCATTTTTATGCTGGTCAACGCGATGATCTCGAATGTTTCGGCTGATGTTTATTTCAAGCAAAAAGTTCACACCGATGCGATGCAGATCATGGGTCAATCCCAACCGGCGCAAAATTATGTGTCGGAAATATGGATTACGCCGTCAAAAGCGGGTATGAGCAGCGAAAAAAATAAAACGGTCATTGATTTCGATAAAAAGATGATCATTTTAGCCGATCACGTCAGAAAGACGTTTATGCAGATGCCGCTTGATTTTTCCAAGGCTTTCAACACCGATATGACCGTACAGGAAAATGCGGAAATGAAGGAGTTTATGGGAAAGATGATGGAAATCAAAGTCACTGTTCAGCCGACAGATGATATGAAGAATATCAATCAATGGCATTGTCGCAAATATTTGCAGACAGTAACGACCGCCATGGGGGAGGTGAAATCTGAAATTTGGGCTACATCATCAATTGCATTGGATTTGGATTTATATTCCAAGTTCTCCGCAGCGATGATGGCACAAATGCCCGGCGTCAGCCAAAATCTCGGAAAGATGATGGAAGAGATGAAAAAGATTAAAGGAGTTCAAGTGTTTTCATCAACCCAAACAGAGATGATGGGCCAGACTTTTGGCTCAAGCACCGAACTCTTGGAATACAAGGAAGGGAAGGCGCCTGTTGAAGCCTTCAACATACCGGCTGAATATAAGAAACAGGACATGTTTTAGTCTATTATTGGCTCATCGATAGTCTATTCCGGCAATTTTTCTTCCGAGAGTTGAACAGTCGGCGGATTCCAACCAACGATAGAACCGGATCTGATCCGCACCAGATAGGGAGAGAGAGTGGTACCGGGGAGAGTGCGGACATTATCTTCAATCTTGATCATGCCCATACCGGTGCCGGCACCGATGGTGCAATTGTTGCCGATTTCGACCAAACCATATCGAAAGCGACCCTCTCCTTCGTATGCATGCACCGTGACGCGGGTAAAAGCACCTATGAGGGTGTTATTGCCGATAAAGATCAGTTCGGGTCGAAAATGATCCAGCCAGACACCCTGCATGATTTCTGTATTCGATCCAATGTGGACACCCATTCTCCTGAAAAACCTGATTTTACCGGGAGTACCCTTCATCATGAATGATGCAATCAATTGTAGGAACAAAAGAATCCTTCTTGGCGTGGAAACATTGAGCACACGCCAATTGATGGCATTCTTTTCTTCAGCCAAACCAAGACCTGAAAAAGTATAGTGTCGTTTAATCGGTGTAAAGAATTTTTCCAGATTTTGACGACCTTCGGCAGTTTTAGGATTGAGTGACTCGACTGCTACTCCCTTGCCGGAGGAGGTTTTGCTGATATAAATGGAACGTCCTTTTTTGCGTTCGAACTTGATCGCGCGCACGATGATTTCGGTCGTCACATCACGTATGACCTGTTCGGGTGTCATGTGGGCGTATTTGCGCATAAAAATTCTCCATGCTTTTTGCCAAACTTATTATATATATACTTTCAAACTGGGAACTAACGGAATGGAAAGCGAATCTATTGTCAAAGAAATCAAGGAAAAATATCAGCGCACCTTGATGCAGATTCCAGGCGTTATCGGTGTGGGAATCGGGCTCCATGAAGAGGAATTTGTCATCAACGTATTGGTCGTTAAAAAGACGCGATTGCTTCTCAAAAGGCTTCCTGGAGAACTCGATGGATTCCGAGTTGTCATTCAGGAAACGGGTATTATCAAAGCTTTATAAATGGACATGCCGGTGTGCCGTTTAATGCTGAATTGATCTGCCGGAATCGCAAAGCCGACCGTCAATGATGTCTACTCTATCTGAGAGTGAATCCATTCTGCGGCTTCTACTATTGTTTTTGCGCAAAAATCAGCTTCACTATGCGACGGATGCGGAATCACTTTATTGTTCAAGAGTACCGTCCGGCACCCCGCACTTTTCCCGGCAAGAATATCATCCACTTTATCTCCAATCATAAAAGATTTCGAAAGGTCGATCGCCAAATCTTGACTTGCCAGGTGCAGCATCCGCGGCGAGGGCTTGCGGCAATGATCTCGGGGAGAGTGCGGATCGTCATAACAGCAGTAGATGGCAGAAAAAAGGTTTTGGCCCAACAGCTCCAACATGCGCTCATTGACGGCCGAGACATCTTCGATCGTGATTTTCCCGCGTCCGACTCCCGATTGGTTGGTGACAACCACCAGAAGGAAATCCAGTTGCCGGAATAATTCACAGGCTGCGCGAGCTCCCGGCATTAACACCACTTTATCTGGATCTCCATTATAGGGTACATCGATGATGAGGGTATCATCGCGATCAAGGAAAACGGCTTTATTCATGAACTGCATTCCCATGTCTGATCATTGAACATTATTATTCGGGTGAAAGAGGGCGAATGATCTGTTGATTAGTTGTCAATCTGTGCTGTAAAACTATTCATTAATTCTTGCGGTGTCAAAGTCGCTGTACCCAGTTTTCCGACAACCACGCCGGCCGCATGATTCGCGATCTCTGCAGCCTGAACACTGTCAAGCCCGGCGGCCAAGGCCGCTGAGACAAAGGCTATAACGGTATCTCCTGCTCCAGAGACATCAAATACTTCGCGTGCGCGAGTCGGGGTGTGGTAGGGCGGGTCGGGTGGATCAAAAAGCATCATGCCTTCTTCCCCCAGCGTAATCAGCAATGAATTGACCTGCCACTTTTCCAACAGCAGCTCGCCGACTTTCAAAACCTCGGTGAGATTTTCTTCTTCCGGCAAACCAATAGCGGTGAATGCTTCTTTGCGATTGGGTTTTACCAAGGTGGCGCCGGACCAGTCGAGCGGATTATTGAGATTGGGGTCTACAGTAACAATGCACAGGTGATTTGCAGCCAATGAGATAATGTTGTCAACCAGCTGCTGGGTGATAAATCCTTTGCCATAATCTTCAATAATGACTGCGTTGACGGTCGGAATGATATTCCAAAGGCGGCAAAGCAATTCATCAATTTCTTTTGGGGAAATCGAACGCTTTACTTCCCGGTCGACGCGCACGACCTGCTGCTGTCGGGCGATGATGCGTGTTTTGACAATGGTTTGATAATCAGGTATGGTCAGGATTGCATCTCCCGAAATTTTGCTTTGGTGCAGCAATTTTTGCAAATGTTCACCGTTTTTATCGCCTCCGATCATTCCTCCAATGATGACCGGAATACCAAAGTCAGCTAGATTGCGGGCGACGTTGGCGGCGCCGCCAGGATAAGCGGACTCTCCCGTCACATGGACTACTGGGACAGGCGCTTCCGGAGATATTCGATTGACTTTACCCCAAATAAATTCATCAAGCATGAGGTCTCCGAGCACCAGAATGCTCTGTTCCTGCATGCGATCAATGAAGGATTTTAATTCTGACGGTGTGAATGGCGACATTCAAAGGCCTCGTCGTTTGTTGTTGGCGATCTGGAAAATGTATTCAGCAAAACTATTGCATAATTTAAAAAATATCATTACTTTTTCAACTGAAAAATTTCCAGATAGAGGCGCCTTTTGCAAGAGTAGATTCGCTGAGAAAATGCGGTTTCAATGATGCGAGTCATAAAGGGTAAAAGGCCGAAACAGTGCAGATCCGCATTCAACATTGTTGGCTCGGCGTGTGAACAACTGTCGAACTGTCACGATGAAAACATCGTGGAGCGCTATTTGGCCAATGTGTATTATTGCACTGCGGCAATCAATTAGGCTTCCTGTTTTCGGAAGCTTTTTTTTTGCCCGTTGAATGTTGTGCCTATTTCCACATCAATGAAAATACTTTTTCACCGGATTGAGGCATGAGTATTGGCGTAAAATAGCCTGATCGATGATTTCAGACGTGAAGAGCAAATCATAATCCAGTATGGAAGAGGAAAAAATGATTGTAATGAAATTCGGCGGGACTTCCGTCGGTAATGCAGGCGCTATTCGCAGAGTATGTACCATCATCCAGTCCAGGCTGCCCCAAAATCCAGTTGTTGTCACCTCGGCGGTTGGCGGAGTGACCAATAAATTGGTCAAATTGGCAAAAATGGCCGGCGAGGGACAGAAGAAGCAAGCCCTGCAATTCATGCAGGAAATTCACTCACTGCATCAGGCTATTGCCGGTGAATTGGGAATCATCGATGATCAGGAATTCATCGAGGTTTTGCATCAGATTGAAATAACACTGCATCAGTCGCTTGAACGAATTTTCAATCATGGAGCGCTAACCGATGAACTGTATGATGGGGTGATCAGTATCGGCGAACTATACACCGCCAATATGCTGCCTGTAGTCCTGCAAAAAATGGAAATGCCGAGTACTTTTGCCGATGCACGCAAAATGCTGCGTACAGACGATCACTTTAGTTCAGCGAGACCGCTCATTTCAGAATCAAAGCTGCTTGTCAAGAATGAGCTGGTTCCTATAGTGAAACGGGGTATCATTCCGGTGACTCAGGGGTTTGTCGGAGGTACGGCCAAAGGTCAAACCACAACTCTGGGACGGGGTGGATCTGACTATTCCGCTACACTGATCGGGGCAATGTTGGAGGTCGAGATCGTCGAGATTTGGTCGGATGTGGATGGCGTATTAACCGCGGATCCCTCCCTGGTACCAGAAGCGCACAGAATCCGTTACATGAGCTATTCGGAGGCGGCTGAATTGGCCTATTTCGGCGCCAAAGTACTGCATCCCGCCACATTAGCCCCGGCGGTTGAAAATGACATGACGGTCAAAGTATTCAATTCCATGAATCCTGATTTCGACGGCACCGCTATTTCTCAACATCAACCTGACGGCCGAAAGATTGATGGCAGAGTCAAATCGATCGCCTATAAAGAGGGCCTGACGGTCATTACGGTTTCGTCCAGTCGAATGTTGATGGCCTATGGATTCATGTCACAATTGTTCTCAATCTTTGACAAGTATGAGACGTCTGTGGATTTGGTTACAACCTCTGAAGTGACCGTCTCACTGACGATCGACAATACAAAAAATATCTCTCAAATCATGGAAGAATTGTCTACATTTGCTGTTGCCAAAGTTGAAAATAAAAAGGCGATTGTTTGCCTTGTGGGCGAAGGATTAAAACGCACCAAGGGTGTGCCGGGACAGATTTTCGGCTTGTTGCAGGATACCCATATTTATTTGATTTCTCAAGGAGCTTCGGAAATCAACTTGAGCTTTGTCATCGACGAAGCGGACTTGCCCAAAGTGATTGTTCGACTTCATGATTATTTTTTCAGTGGTGAACTCGATGCATCGATTTTTTGCTGAATCGTTAATAGACGTTAGGGTTATCAATCAATCACTATAGATATCAAGAGGAAATCGGGAAAATGAACATTGCACTGATCGGATATGGCCGTATGGGGAAAGAAGTGGAACGACAAGCGCAAGATCGCGGTCACGCCATCACCGCTGTTTTTGATGTGGGTGATCAATTTTGCAGCGAATCAAATTGTCATGGTGCGGATGTCTTGATCAGCTTTGTCACCGCCGATGTGGTGATTCCCAACTTGACTTCAATTGCCAAAATGGGTTTACCCGTTGTTGAAGGGACGACAGGCTGGTTTGATTCTCTGGAAACCGCAAAAAAAATACCTGATTTAACCATGATATACAGTGCAAATTTCTCAGTCGGCGTTTATCAATTCATTCGTCTGGTTGGATTGGCTGCCGAAATGATGGGAAGCCTTCCCGAATATGATTGTTGTATTCATGAATTCCATCATCGCGGCAAAGTCGATAGTCCCAGTGGCACTGCCAAACAATTGGCAAGGGTGATATTGGAAAACCTTGCGCATAAAGAATATCCGCTGTATGACACGAGTCATGGGATGATCGATCAGAAAGCGCTTCATGTCACCTCAACTCGCTTTGGACGCGTTCCCGGGACCCATCAGGTTGGTTTCGATTCACCCGCTGATGAAATTGTTCTCAGCCATGTTGCGCATGGCCGGGAAGGATTTGCTTTGGGTGCTGTTCGTGCGGCTGAGTGGTTGATCGGCAGGCGCGGCATTTTCTCCATGGACGATTTAATGAATGATATCCTGAATATCAAATCCGTATAAATCACGACTCGGCGACTGGATCATAAATGTTACGCCGAAATCAATTATGCTCATCATCTGTTTTAAATATAGGCAATGATGAATTCTGAAACTCCTAAAAAAGCGACTTAGCAAGAGAGGCCAATAATATGTCCAATAAAAACAGGCGTTTTTGCGGCACTACCGTGGCGTTGATAACTCCATTCACTCCCGATTTTTCGGTCGATGAAAAACGGCTGCGTCGTCTTGTCGATTGGCAGGTTGAACAGGGCACAGACGTTATTCTGGCTTGTGGTACAACGGGTGAAAGTGCCACCCTTAGTCATGAGGAACACCGATTTGTCATTCAAGTGATCATTGATCAGGTGAAAGGGAGAGTTCCGGTTCTGGCGGGCGCAGGCAGCAATTCAACCGCTGAAGCGATATCTCTTACGGAATTTGCCTCGCAAGCTGGTGCTGACGGCATTCTTTCCGTCGCACCCTATTATAATAAACCAATACAAAAAGGTCTTTATGAGCATTTTAAGGCGATTGCCGGATCAACGCCGCTTCCGGTTATACTTTATAACGTCCCTGGAAGGACGGCATGTAATATCGCTCCCGAAACCACACTCAAACTTGCCGAGATTCCTAATATTATCGGTATCAAGGAAGCCAGTGGAAATTTTTCGCAAATCATGAATATCTTACAATATCGTCCGGATGATTTTCTGCTGCTTTCCGGTGATGATTCATTGACTCTGCCGCTCATGGCTTTAGGGGCGGAGGGAATCATTTCCGTTGTTGCCAACGAAACTCCGGCGCTGCTGCATGAAATGGTTCACGCTGTTTTTGCCGGACAATGGAACAAAGCCCAATCGCTGCATTACAAGTTGTTGCCCCTGATGGAATTTAATTTCTGTGAAAGCAGCCCTTTTCCGGTCAAGGCAGCTTGCGCAATGATGGGGTTGATTGAGGATGTCGTCCGTTTACCGCTGGTGCCCATGAGTGATATTCATCGAGATAAAATGTTCAATCTTTTAAGAGAATTAAATCAAGTCTGATCAGCAAACGCAAATGCAACGAGGCAGAGAGTGAAATTTTATAAATATCATGGTCTTGGAAACGATTACTTGGTGATGAATCCTGCCGAAGTGAGACGTGAACTCACTCCTCAGGAGATAAAGCTGATCTGCCATCGGAATTTTGGTATAGGTTCTGATGGCATTCTATGGGGTCCGCTGCCGTCGATAACGGCAGATTTCAAGCTGCGCATTTTTAATCCTGATGCGAGTGAAGCCGAAAAATCGGGAAATGGGCTCCGCATTTTCTCCAGGTATCTTTACGATCATGGTTTTGTTTCCGAGGCCATGTTTCAAATCGAAACTTTGGGTGGAATCGTCAGTTCCCAAGTTTTTGAGAATGGTCGACAGATTAAGGTTGAAATGGGACAAGCCAGTTTTGACAGTTCTAAAATTCCGGTAATGGGTGAATCCCGCCAAGTGATTAATGAACAGATTAATCTGAATGGTCGTGATTTGAAATTCTGCGCCGTCTCGATCGGTAATCCGCACTGCGTATTGTTGATGGATGAACTCTCCGAAGAGGCTGCCCGATCTCTGGGACCATTGATTGAAAAAGATCCTCGATTTCCTAATCGAACCAATGTTCAGTTCATGAGGATAATTGATCGCCAACACATCCAGATCGAAATTTGGGAACGCGGAGCAGGATATACTCTCGCTTCGGGCAGTTCGAGTTGCGCAGCCGCTGCTGTTGCATTTCGCTTGGGATTCTGCGATCGACACATCAAAGTTCACATGCCCGGTGGGACATTAAATATCTTCATCAACGGTGATTATTTCCTCGAAATGATCGGACCGGTGGTGCGAATAGCTGAAGGATCCATTGACGGAACTATTCTTGAAAACAGCTTTTGAACGGGAGTGTATTCACAAATGGCTACCATCAATCAAAATTATATGAAATTGGCCGCGGGCTACTTGTTTCCTGAGATTGGCCGTCGCGTTCGTGCATTTACCGCCGAAAATCCGACCGTGGAGATCATGCGTTTGGGAATCGGCAATACCACTGAACCTTTGACCCCCACGGTCGTCCAAGGACTGCACCAAGGAGTCGATCGGTTGGCCTGTCGCGATACCTATACCGGTTATGCGGACGATTCCAGCGGGGAAATGTTCATGAAACAGGCGTTGCAGCGGCACTATCAACGTTTTGGCGTCGAACTCCAATTGGCGGAAATTTATATTTCCGATGGCGCCAAGCCCGATTCTGGAAATATCCAGTCCATCTTCGCGCCGGAAAATGTGGTGGCTGTTCAAGACCCGGCATATCCTGTTTATGTTGATTCCAATGTTATGGCCGGCAGGTCGGGCGGCTATGATCAACAGAAGCGATTGTACGCCGGCTTGGTTTATATGCCCTGTACTGAAGAGAATCAGTTTTTCCCGGCGCTTCCTGAGAAAAAGGTGGATTTGATTTATCTATGCAGTCCCAATAATCCCACGGGTGCGGTGGCAACCAGGGAACAATTGGAACGATTTGTCCGCCATGCACAACAGCATCGGGCAGTCATCATCTTTGATGCCGCCTATTCTGCGTTCATCAGAGAACCGCACTTGCCGCGCTCCATATACGAAATCAAAGGAGCAGCCGAATGCGCCATCGAAATCAACAGTTTTTCAAAAATTGCCGGATTTACAGGCGTCAGGTTGGGATGGAGCATCATTCCTCTCTCCTTGGTTGCTGAAGATGCGTCCCCCGGGGTTCTTAATCAACTCTGGTCGAGGCGTCAAAACACGCTTTTTAACGGCGCCTCGAACATTGTCCAGGGCGGCGGTGCGGCTGCTCTTTCTGAAGAAGGGTGGCGCGAATGTGGGTATCTAGTTGATTATTATATGAATAATGCTGCAATCATTAAATCGGGTCTGGAATCAGTGGGATTTTCTTGTTTTGGCGGCACGAACGCCCCATTTATTTGGTTGAAAACACCAGGGGGGATGAGTTCTTGGGATTTTTTTGATTTCCTTTTACGGGAGACTCATGTCGTCGGCACACCCGGGTCGGGATTTGGACCGAGCGGTGAAAGCTATTTCCGACTGAGTGCTTATGGTCATAGGGAAAACGTCGAGAAAGCTGTTGCCGCCATTCAATTCCGATTCAAGCGGTAAGAGATCAGCTTGGGTAATGCTGAAAATTGTAACCTTTTATCTGAGATGAGAAAAATGGCAATGATCGAACAAGGCCAAATGACAACCGACAAGATTGTAGAGGTCGCTCAACATTATAAAACGCCGTTCTATTTATACGATGAACAAACGATAATCAACAAGTGCCAGGATGTGCAGAGTATGCCCAACGCCTTTGGACTGCAAGTGAGTTATGCAATGAAGGCAAATTCGAATCGAGCATTGTTGCAGCTGATTACTGGATTGGGGTTGGACCTTGATCTCAGCTCCATTTATGAAGGGAGACGGGCGTCACTGGCTGGAATCCCATTTTCTCGCATGATGCTGACGACGCAGGACGTGCCGTCGGGAGAGCAGAGAAAAATGATGGAAGAGATGATGCTCGAGGGGATGAAATATAACGTCTGTTCGATTCATCAATTGGAATTGGTGGCAGATTTCGCCTCCGCCCATCAATTGCCGCTGTGCCTTCGTCTTCATCCCGGCGTCGGTGCCGGCGAATCCGTGACCCGAAACACGGGCGACAAATATTCCTGTTTTGGCATTCATCTAACAGATTTGGAGCGGGCGCTTGAATTTGCCGCAGCCAAGGGTGTCTGGTTCGATCAGGTTCATGTGCATATTGGCTCAGGTGGTGATCCCCAGCTTTGGCGTGACAACATTGACCGCGAATTGCGGTATGTGCAACAATATTTTCCATCTGTACACACGGTGAATTTGGGAGGTGGCTTTAAGGAGGCACGCATGCCGGACGAAAAGCCCGCGGATATTGTCAGTCTTGGCTTGTATGCCCGCGAACGATTTTATTCTTTTTATCAGGAAACCGGCAGAAAACTCAAGATGATCGTCGAGCCGGGAACCTATATTACCGCAAACAGTGGGTTTTTGGTCACCCGCGTCATTGACAAAAAATCAACTGGGGAAGATGGATTCCAATTCATTGTTGCCGATGCAGGCATGGAATCTAATACGCGACCGCTTCTTTATGGTTCCAGACACCCCTTTTATATCATTTCAAAGAACGGTCGGCTTTTGTCGTCCGAGTTTGATTTGGGTGATCTTTATCCTGAAGCCGATTATCGTGTCGTCGTCGGTCGTTGTTGCGAAAGCGGAGATTCCCAAAGCCTTGATGCACAGGGGCATATTATTCCAAGGCTCATGGCCAATCCTGAAGTGGGTGACTATCTTGTCATTGGAGGGGCGGGCGCCTATGTATCCGCAATGACGCTGGT
>RPQV01000035.1 GCA_003818595.1 Calditrichota bacterium | reverse complement strand
TGATTCAATGAGTTTTGAGCAAAATTCCACGTATGGAATGATGATGTGTGGTTAGATTTGAAAAGGCAGGATAGCTGATCCATGTCAAGAGATTTGAGTGAAATAAAACGGTACGAGTTAAAATACACCATTAACGAAGAATTGGCTGTTGAAATTCGTGATTATATTCAAAACATCTGCACCTTGGACAGCCATGTTCCAACCGGTGAAGAAGGTTACTATATCAATAATCTCTATTTTGATACGCCCGATCTAAAATTCTATTACGACACCAAGTACCGCAAGCTCACTCGTTACAAGGTTCGCGCGCGTTATTACGGCAAGCAGGCGCAGGATTATATTTGGCCTGAAATCAAATATCGCAATGCGAATGTCATCTGGAAAAAACGATATTGTGTCCCAATTGAACAATGGCCCAGCCTATTCACCGCCCGTTATAGTGAGCGTAAAGATCCGCTGATCAAATCGCAAATCGATACCTTTGAAGATATCATGTACTGGTATGGCACTCTGCCGATTCTGCATGTCCGCTATTTTCGCGAGCCTTATGTGACCGAACTGGAAGAATATGGCCGGGTGACCTTTGATCGTCAGATATGCTGCCGTCCGACCAATGGTTCGATTGAATTGACCTATGAGGAACAGGATATGCTCTATTATGACGGCGCAGGCGATTCGATGGGTGAAAAATCACCAGTGGTTCTTGAAATTAAAGTTGAAAGTATGGTCCCGATTTGGGCAATTGAACTGATTCACAAATTCAATCTGAAGCAACGCGGTTTCTCCAAATACTGTTATGGGGTCGACAGTCTCTACGCAGTGGAAAAAATGGATTGAAAGACTGTTCATTACTTTGCCCCATTTTTGAACTTTACGAGAAATTCATCGTTTAAGTTCTATCTTGATAATGTCTATATGGTTAAGATGTATTTTTGCATTTTTAAATCTTGGCAGGAACATTGCGATATATTTGTACGTCAATGTAAAGGATGTTTTTATTATATATCGGCTGATTTACACAGCCGATGTTCATTTTGATACCAAATTGGAGTTTCTCATGAAAAATGTTTTTCTCTTTTTTTTCATCTGTTTTGCTTTGTCCACATCTTTCGCTTTTGCACAATCTGACATTGTCATTAATGAAATCATGTACAACAGTCTGGGAACTGATGTCGAATATGTCGAATTGTATAATGCCTCATTGACCGAATATAATCTGCAGAATTGGTATCTTTTGGATGATGCAGATGATCACACCCCGTGCAAATTAGCCGGCACATTGAAATCCGGCGAGTATCTCGTCATTGCTGCAGACGTCACCATTTTCAAACAGAAATATCCCGCTGTTTCCAATGTCAATCCCAGCGGATTTGACCCCAATGGAAACGGTTGGTCATTGGCCAATAGCGGCGATGTCGTCCGCCTGTTCAATTCGAGCAGTACCCTGCACGACATGGTCGAGTTCGTCGACGGCGGCGACTGGCCGACTTCTCCCGACGGCAACGGACCCTCTTTGGAGCTGATCAATCCCGTTTTGGACAATTCGCTGGCAACAAGCTGGGATCCCAGTGTGGCGAACAATGGCACCCCGGGTGCAAAAAACAGCGTGTACAGCACCAACGTTCAGCCCACCTGCAAAGATGGTCAACGCTCCCCTGCCCTGCCGACGAACAGTGACAAGGTGACGATTGCGGTTGTCGCCTATGACAACGAAGGATTGGCACGAGTGGAATTGTTTGTCAATCTCGGATCGGGTTATGTTGCTCAATCAATGGTCGATAATGGAACGAACGGCGACGCTGTCGCCGGAGATTCGTTGTACACCGCGGTCATCCCGGCGCAAGCGGCAGGTAAATTGGTGAAATACTATGCGGTTGCCACAGACAACATCGGTCAACAGGACTTTTGGCCGAATAATGCGCCGACTGATTATCACGCGTATACGGTCGACTATCAGCCGCCGAAATTGCTCATCACCGAGGTGCTCGCCGTGAACAACAGCGTCAACAGCGACGCCTTTGGCGATTTTGACGACTGGTTTGAAATTCACAATGCGGACAGCAAATCGATCAATCTTGATGGGATGTATGTCAGCAATTCGCTCAACACCCCCAAAAAATTCAAATTACCTTCGGTCACCCTGGCGCCGAACGAGTACATGATCATCTGGGCCGATGATGAGAGCAATCAGGGCAACCTGCACGCGAATTTCAAGCTCTCATCGCAGGGTGAAGAGATCGGCATCTTTGAGACCGTGGATCATGGGAATGTGCTCATTCATGGATGGAAATTCGGTTTGATGAGCGCGAATGTCTCCATGGGATTCATGCCGGAAAACGGCACGGCGCCGGAATATTTAAAGTCTCCCACACCCAACGCGGCTAATCAAACCAGCCCGCTTTTTTCGCCGGTCTGCATCAATGAATTCCAATCCACCAGCGATTTTGGCGGACCGGATGACTGGATAGAAATCTATAACCGCAGCAGCCAAAACTTTGACATATCCGGTTGTTTCTTATCCGATTCTCGAAGCGACATGGCGAAATGGACATTCCCTCAGGGAAAAATTCTCAAACCGGGAGAGTATCTGGTCATCTATGAAGATGTGCTTGGATTTTCACTCACATCCGAAGGGAATGATGTCATCATGCTCACCGCGGCTGACAGCTCGACCGGACTGGATTTTTATGATTTTGGACCCCAGCAGCCGGATAAAAGCGAAGGACGGTTTCCTGACGGCGCCAATACCTGGAAAATATTTGTCGAGCCGACAAGAGGAACATCAAACTCCTCCGGCAGTGACGTGGAAACGAATCCCACGGCAACACCCGGCAAATTCGAATTGCAGCAGAATTATCCGAATCCCTTCAATCCGACGACCACCATTACCTTCTCGCTGCCGGCCAGACAAAAGGCAACCGTGAAGATATTCAACACTTTGGGACAAAACATATATACGCTGGTTGACGACATTCTTGCGGCCGGGGACCATTCATTTGTATGGCAGGCGCAAAATGTGCCCAGCGGCGTCTATTTCTACCAGCTCGACACGGATGATTTCACAGCAGTCCGGAAAATGATTTTAGCGAGATAAGGAAAAAGCCACGGATGCACAGGGATAAACACTAATAGTTTCTGACTCATCAGGTTATCTTTCGATGTTGAAGAGAAGTGGATCGCTTTTACAAGTGAAATGAACCAATTTAAAGCCGTATCATATGGTAAAAAATGTGTGATACTATCCGTGTTTATCCGTGGCTAAATTCCTCCCTTTAAATACAGAATTGGCACCCTGCAAAACCGTCCATTATTTGCCCCGAATAAATATCGAAATTATTGCTCATTCCATAGTGTTATAGCGCAATATCCCCGCTTCATATCCTTCTAACAAAACCTGGAGGCATGCCATGAGAAAAATGCTGTTCACTTGGGTTGCACTGCTCATTTTGTTTTCGGTCAGTGATGGGTTGGGAGATTATATTTGCAATGTGCAAATGCCCCCTTCACCGGTAGCTTTATTGGTGGGTGAACAAATCAACATTAACTTTGATTATTTTACCACCAGCCCTGGCGGCGTCAGGATTTTCGTTCGCCCCATCAGCAACAATTCGACATCTCCTGGTTATGGTGCTCACGGTTCACCGCTCTATCCCGTTGGAAACGGCAGCGGATCAGGATGGTTTACGATCAACAGCGGCAAAATTGTCGTCGACCAGGTGCGGATACAAATGTATAACGCCGATCAGAGTCAATTGATATTAGAGGCTTTCATCCCGGTCGTGTACCATTTTTCCACGCATTCGATTTATGACATTCACATCAGTCCGATATCACCGACATCGATCCCCCTCACCCAAAACGTGAATATCACATTCAAATACAAAACCGATGAGCCTACCGGTGTGAGAATATTTGCCCGACCCATCACCGGTGGTACGACATCGCCCGGCTACGGCGCCCATGGTTCTCCCTTGTATCCCGTCGGCAACGGGAACGGCGATGGATTCTTCAATATTGGTTCCGGCAATGTTACTGTAGATCACATTCGCTTCCAAATGTATAATGCCGATCAGAGTCAACTGCTGCTGGAGTTTTTTGTACCCGTTGAGTTTCATTATGCGGCGAACTCGATCTCCAATGTCAAATTTATTCCCATACCGCCGGCCGCGATGCTGCTTGAACAGAATGTCACTCTCACGTTTGATTATGTGACTGATGAAGCGGGCGGAGTGAGAATATTTGCCCGACCCATCACCGGCGGCGGCTTGACGCCGGGCTACGGCGCTCATGGATCAGGCATCTATCCAGTGGGAGCCGGCAGTGGCACGGGTTCTTTCAACATCGGCAGCGGCGATGTTGTCGTGGATCATGTCCGCCTGCAAATGCTCAATGCGGATCAGACAAATCTGCTTTTCGAAACGTTTGTGCCGGTACACTTTAATTATGCAAATCATAGCATAAAAGATCTAGTTTTCTCCCCACCATTCCCTGCTTTTTTAACATTTAATCAAGATGTGAATGTCAGTTTTGGTTATAATACCGGAGAACCTGGAGGAGTTCGTATTTTTGCTCGGCCGATTACGCTTGGAGATTTGACTCCGAATTATGGTGCGCATGGCTCCCCGCTTTATCCGACAGGAAGCGGCGTGGGGGCAGGATCATTCCAGATTATGTCCGGCAATGCGGTCGTCGACCATGTTCGATTCCGGATGTCGAACGAAAATCAGAGCGTGCAGTTGTTGGAAATGTTTGTCCCGGTTAATTACCACTTTGGTTCCCCACTCCCCACCAGCGCATCGGAAAAGTTCGACCGGACGACGCAGGTTTATTCCCTTGAACAGAACTATCCCAATCCCTTTAATTCGAGCACGACTTTAGAGTTTTCTTTGCCGAAATCATCATTCGTCTCGATCAAGGTTTATGATCTTTTGGGACGTGAAGCGGCCGAAATCCTTGCGGAAGAGCGGCCTGCAGGCCCCCATAAAATAACCTGGGATGCCGGCACTCTGGCAAGCGGTCTTTACATTTATCGTATAGAAGCCGAAAAATTCATCCAGGCGAAAAAATTCATTCTGATGAGATAGAGCGGGAAGAATTGGAAAGCCAGACATCACAGGTCTACAAGACCTGTGATGTCTATTTATCGTACCAAGCGACCAGACTGCTTGAAAAAGCCAGACGGGGCTGTATCAAAAGTCCTTTACACGCCGGCAACAACGACATCAGTGAACACCAGACTGGGCATTTGAACATTGCTGTACGGCCAGGGATCGTTTGCAGCCTCTGCCAGTTTGTGCCAGAACTTTAGATGGTTGTCGGCAATATTCATTTCAGCCACCGCTTGAGTCAATTCGCCGTTTTCAAACAGGGTGCCGGTGATGCCGATGGAAAAATCGCCGGTGTTTGAATTGGAATTGCCGCCGATAAATCCGTTGATGAGGATGCCGCGTCCCAGGTCTTTCATGATCTCGGCAACCGATCGTTTTCCCACCGGCAGCAGCAGGTTGGAGGTCCCTCCTGTCGTCGGCTCGACGCCCAATTTCCGGCTGCGATACCAATCGATATAGAAATCTTTGAGCACACCTTTCTCGACCATGGTGCGCTTCCTGGTGGCAAAACCATCTCCGTCGTATAAAGAGCTGCCCAGGCCGCCGACGATGAAAGGATCATCGATCAGGGTAAAAACATCGCTGCCGAGCTTTTCACCTTTTTTATCCAGCAAAAATGAACGCTTTTGCTGCAGCGCCCAACCGTTCATGGCGCCCAAAAAACCATCGAGCACTCTTTCGACATCTTGATTTTCAATGATAATGGGCAGGGTTTGTGTCGCCAGTTTTTTACTGCCCATCAGCTCAAGGGTGCGTGCTGCGGCCCGTCGGCCGATCTCTTCACAGGGAGGAAGCTTTTTAAAAGAGCGATCTACGGCATAGTGATATCCATTAGGACGACGATCACCCTCATCCTGTGCCGTCATTTGCGCGAAAGCATAGCAGATGGTTGATTGGATATCTCCTTTGAAGCCATTGCTCGTCAAAATAGACTCTTCTCGATAATCATCATACACAGTCGATGTGACGGATATCGCCTTTTCTCCCCCGGCCTGAAGACAGGATTCCTCCAACTCTTTGGCCATGGCGTGTCGCAATTCCGGCGTCACCTTTTGATAATCCGGGTCCAGCATCTGGAGGTCAATCTCTTTTCGTCCCTGATAATATTTGGGATCGGGCAGAGTTCGATAGGGATCTGCTTCCAGCAGTTTTGCTGCTTCTATGGCATTTCTGACAAACTCCTTGAGCGCCCCGGGACGCAGATCGGCACTGTTTTGTGAAACATACCGTCCATCAACATAGATGTCAATGCCGATATCCTGGGTCGAAGCCTCCTGCACCTTTTCAGGCTTGTGTTCGCGATACTGGACTTCGACAAAGCGGCGTTTGACA
The DNA here is from genome assembly GCA_003818595.1 of Calditrichota bacterium. GTDB lineage: Bacteria > Zhuqueibacterota > Zhuqueibacteria > Residuimicrobiales > Krinioviventaceae > Fontimicrobium. The sequence goes on along the minus strand of RPQV01000035.1, from coordinate 6,983 downwards.
AATATCGCTCGGCAATCATCAGCACCCGCATCCTGAGCGGTTTTCAAAACAATTTCGCACAAATTCATCATTTCTTTGCTCATCGTCATGCTCCTTGCTTTTGCACGCCGCCCACGGTCATGGATTTCACCAGGCAGGTGGGTAATCCAAAAGAGACCGGCATGGCTTGTCCGTCTTTGCCGCAAGCGCCGGCGCCGCCGTGATACATTTCCAGATCATTGGCCACCATGGTCACATTCTGCAGCATCTTGGGTCCATTGCCCATAATGTTGACATCTTTAATGGGCGCGGTTAATTTACCATTTTCGATCAGTTTTCCCTGGGAGACAAAAAAGGCAAAATCACCTTCGCCAATTTTCACCTGACCATTGCTCACATCTTCAACATAAATGCCTTTATCCACAGATTGAATGATCTCTTCAGGAGTCGAGTCACCGGCCAGCATATAGGTATTCCTCATTCTCGGTATGGGCGTGTATTGGTAGCTCTGTCGTCGTCCATTGCCGGTGGGTTTCACTTGATAATACTTGGCTGAGATGCGATCATGGAGATAACTGGTCAGAATGCCGTTTTCAACCAGCATGGTTCGTTGTCCCGGGACGCCTTCATCATCCACATTCACAGAACCGAGTTGGTGCGGAGTAATACCCTCATCGACAATGTTGACGAAGGGTTCAGCGACTTTTTTGCCGATCATGGTGGCATAAGTTGAAATACCTTTGCGGTTAAAATCAGCTTCCATCCCATGACCGATGGCTTCGTGCAGCAGGATGCCGGTCACTCCCGGACCCAGCACCACCGGCATTTCTCCGGCCGGCGGTTGTTTGGCCTCGAAGAGTATCACCGCACGATTGACGACCTGATGAGTCAGGCTGTCGATGATTTCAGGAGTGAAATAGGAGTACGCCTGACGACCGCCATAATTCCAGCCGGAGCGCTCCTGTTTGCCGTCTTTTTCAGCCACAACCGATGCTGAAATATAGTTGCGCGGGATAATATCCTCCGCTTTGACGCCGTCGCTGGTGACAATCATGATTCGTTTTTGCTGATCGTGCAGGGTGGCATTGACTTTGATGATCAAATTGGAAAGCGCGAAACACTGCTCGTTCACTTTTTTCAACAAGGGAAGTTTGGAAGAGAGGGATATCTCGGTGAATAATGTTTCCAGGGGATAATAGTTATTCAGGCTGAGCTGAATGAATTTTCGCGCTGATGTTGTGGGTGCTCCGGCAGCGATGGTGGCGGCGGTCGCAGCTGCCGCGAGGATAGACTCTTCGGTCAATTGCTGGGTGAAGCCATAGCCGGTTTGATCTCCCTTGACGGTGCGAATGCCGACGCCCACGTCTATGCCGGCAAAGGCGCGATCCACTTTGCCGTCTTCAAGACTCACCCAATTGGAGATGGTGTGTTCAAAATAGAGATCGGCAAAATCGCCGCCTTTGGCAAGTGCTGTATCCAGCGCCCGCTTACACAATCCATCATTGATGCCAAATTCTGATTCAAAGAATCCCGCGGTCGCAGCCTGCGCAGAGCTCAGCCACACACCCGGGACGATCTGAGCCAGGGCGACAGTGCCTCCCGCAGCAGCGGAAGCACTGAGAAAATCACGTCTGCTTATAGATCCCATAGAGGTCTCCTCAATTTTTATACTGACAGTGTTACGACTGATATGTGGAAATAGTTACATAGATCAACTCGTCGTCCACGGAAATCGTCGTACACCTTTTCTGAAGATTCTTTTCGTTTTCTTCATTGTGCTGAAGGTGTGCGACGAGTTGGGTGTTTCCGAAGATGTGCGACAAGTTGGGGGTCCAGAAGGTGCGCGACGAGAGGCCCCTTTTATTTTGTCCCGCCGATCATTTCCCGGACCTTGTTCAACAAATCAACGGGTGCGACCGGTTTTTCGATAAACGCATCGGCCGGCAGCCATTCGGTGCCGAGATCGCGATCAAAACCAAAATTGAATTTCTGATGAACAGCGGTCATCATCAGAATGGGAATGTGCCGAACCTCCTTAAATTCCTGACTGTTAACCGAGCGCAATTCCCTGGCCACTTCAAATCCTTCGCTCAGGCTTTTCATCATCACGTCCAGAATAATGAGATCCGGTTTCACTTTTTTGATCAGGGCAAGCCCCTGGGTTCCATCGGGTGCGCTATAGACATCATAATCCTCAGATTCCAGAACAATGCGGGTGTTTTCGATGATATCGGGATTGTCATCAATGACAAGCACCTTCTTTTGGTTGGGCATTTTTTACCTCCATGGAATGAATGGATCGGTGATCAAATCCTTAATTAATCTCCTCCTGCCTGAGAAGAGTTCTGTCTTTTTAAAGATCATGAGTTTGCCTCTTCCTCCAGCACTGCGGTAAAAGCGAGGCGGAAGCAGGTACCGCACGTTCTCAGTTGTTTGCCTTGATATGGACTGATGACGGAAATGACGCCATTGAGCCGCTCCACTCCCTGCTTGACGATCGCCAAACCCAGGCCGGTGCCATCGGGATCATGACGAACAGCGTCCGGCGCCCGGAAAAAGTCTTTAAATATATTTTCCTGATATTCTGCGGCAATTCCAATCCCGGTATCCCAAACCTCCAAAATCACCCTCTCACCTTCTGTAAAGAGATTCACTCCAATCGTTCCCTTGGGCGGAGTGTATTTGATGGCATTGGTAATCAGATTGGTAAAAATATGAGTAAAAATTTCGCGATCGCCACGAATGGGAATCTCGTCCGAAGCGAGGGACATTTCAATTTTTTGTGATTTATCTTTAAAGATTTTTTCATGCTCCTTCATGATTTCCTGGATTTCCCGCTTCAGATTCAGGATTTTCAAAACAATCGGCGGCATTACTTTAATGTGCGACAGGCTCAGCAGATCATGGGTCAATTGGATCATCTTGTCAATCCATTTTGTCGCCCGCTTGAGCGTCTTTTCGGCCGGTGAAGAGACATTTCCGCAATAGCCTCCCAGCACCAGCTGGATACAATTTTGTACGGTTGCAATGGGTTCCTTTAAATCATGGGAAATCATCATCACATATTCAGATTTGCGGAGATCTTCTTCTTTAAGCATGGCGTATGCTTCCTGCAGTTCCTGATCTCGTTGCCGCAGCTTGATGGCGACAGCGGAAGCGAATAAAGCCGAAAAACATAAAGCGCTGATCAGAGCGAAAACAATGGCCAGTACGTGCAATGGACTCTGGTAAATGCCACCCTGATCATAGATGAAAATCGAATAGTGGGGAATGATGTTCAAGTATTCCAACAACACGATTGTCAGGAAAAGAAGCACCCCCAGGATAGTCTGAATATAGGCATAAAAGCGGTCGAGGAGAATGCTGCTCAAAACCACGTGAAAAATAAAGTAAACCGCAAAGGGATTCTCAATTCCGCCGCTGTAGTGAAGAAACAGCGCCAACAGGATGAAATCCACGGAAAATTGCCAGCGAAGCAGTTCCACGGCGCGCTTCGGCCAGTTGGATGGAGGAATTTTGTGCAGCAGGAACGCCAATAGCGCATTATACAATGCCAGTAGAACAATGAGAATGATCAGGGGAAGTAGGGGCAATTGAAAATGCAGGATTTCTGTAACAAACAGTATTAAACCTGAAACGAGGAAGCAGGCGATCCAGCGGATTTTGACCAGCCATCTCGCCCTTTTAAAAAGCTGCGCAGAAAAGGATTCCATACCGTCGTTCCTGACGTAAGTTCTCGATTACGTACAAAACTCAGACGTTCACCATGGAAAAACCCTTGTACTATATTTTATATAAATGATCTCATAAAAGCAAGATCATTTATTCCAAGATATCCCCAAAAATCTTGTATTTCTTGATAGATTTTAGACTTTGGGCATTGACCGACTCTGCCGATATACAGTGTGTGGCAGCCGACCTCTTTCATCAATCTGACAACCTCGAGATCGTTTGCGTATTCCTCTTGATTCCAGCTCTACTTTTCAGTGTACAGGAGGAGATTGTCAACGCTGGAAAATTAGGATTTTTTACGCCCCACGATAACCAAAACAACTCCACCTGCAAGTGCCAGGCCGCCAAAAAGAGGTGACAACGGGAGGGTCTTTTTGGCGTCAGCGGAGGCGTGAATAGGACCGATGTCAATGATCTTTTCACGTGTGGTGTAGGTGATGCCTTTGTAGGCAAAGGTCAAGACGCCGAGGACAATGAGAACGAGTCCAATTGCTATAATTGGTTTCATACGTTTAATTTCCTTTATTCAAGGTTTTTTGTGCAAACACCTTCTCCGATTGGTGTCCTTTAAAGATTCTGACCAGCATCACGACGATGGCGATCACCAGCAGAATATGAATAAAGCCGCCAACCGTATGACCGCTGAACACAGCAAGCACCCATAAAACCAAAAGAGCGACAAAGATGGTCCAAAGCATATCTTGCTCCTCTTGCTTTATATTAGGATTGCAATTGGAAATAAAGCTGAGGGACATTGATGTCCACTCAGCTTTGTGATTGACTACAGATTGAGCAGGAATCCGACGGTAATGACGAAAAAGTTACTGTTTAGATCGCCTGTCCCCGGGATTTCTTTAAAATCATAATCCAAAAAGACGTAGCGAATGTCGCCGGCCAACTTGAAGCTTGAACCGACGGGCAGCTCTACACCGCCGCCAAAATGCCAGCCAAATTCCTGCGTGGTCTCATCATTTAGAAAAGAGAACCTGCTCTCGTCATAATCATAAGTCGTGTTGTACCAGCCGGCGCCAATGGCCCCATAGACTATCGGGAGTGGATAAATCAAACCCGTCACCATCACCGGCCAACTCCGAACTGTCAAAGCGTCATCCGCGTATTTCTCCTGACGATAGTTGATGGATGCCTCTAACCCTAACATCTTTGTAAACTTGAACCGCCAGGCCACTCCACCCATGAAATTTCCTTCATCGGCATCCTGAGCTTTATAATAGCCAACCTGCGGTCCCAAGCTTACACTCTGCGAAATCACCGGTGCAGCCATCAATGCAATAATCCCCACTATCAGACACGTTTTCTTCCACATGAAATCATCTCCTTTTTGTAAGTCTGCTGCAATGCGCGCTATTTAAATTATACGTCAATCACTCGCAGACAACAACTTGTTATAGCTTTTCTATCAGCTTGTGAATTTCCTCCTTGGTTTTTCCAAGTTTCTGCTGCAGTTTTCCCAACAATTCTTCTTCTTTACCTTGTGCGTAGAGCAAATCATCGTCTGTCAGGTTGGCGAATTTTTGTTTGAGTTTACCTGCGACCTCATTCCAGTTACCCTTGAAGCCAAGTTTGTTCATTTGAAACCTCCATAAAAAAAGAATCGAACTTTTATTAACTGGTGATGGACATTAATACAATAGAATTAATCAAATCCAACCACAAAAACAATCGCCCAAAAGATTGAAAAAGGAACTGGTTCTTTGGGACTACCTGAGTCATCCTGAACTATGCATGATCGACCCTCAGAGCGTTTGATTACTGGGGGAAAGAGACATGCAGCCCATCGTCTCTGTTTTTTATCGAGTTCGTCCATTTGCGATTAACGGATGTAATATGCAATACCCGCTCCTACATAATCAGAAGAGTTATCGTTGATCGCGATACCAAACTCGGCAACCAGATCCAGGGTGTCGGACAAATGGTACTCGATTCCGGGCACAAGGTGTAATCTTGTGAATGAATCATCGATCCCCGACGGGGCATCCTGGATTGACAAAAATAAGGCATTCAAAGATCCGCACAACTCCAGATTCTCGGTAATGTGTCCGCTCAACTGCGGTGTGATCTCGAATCCCATCATATCAAATCGATTATCGTTTCCAAACATCCACAGCAGGCCGCCCGTCACCGAGATATCAAGGCCGGAATTCTCTTCCTGTCCCCTGTAAATCCAGTACTCGCCATCCGCGCCGACAAAAGTACTATTATCGAAGAAACCCAGCTTGGCTTCAACATCAAAGCGATCAGTAAATGCATACCCTCCGCGAGCTGCGATCCCGATCTCATCATCCACTCCCTCCTTGCCGAACACCATGATGGGGGCGACCATGAATTTATAAGTGCCTTTATTCATGGTCTCGGCGGACTGCATAATGCCGATGTACTGAGCCTCAGCCGTCAGCGCAAAGCACAAGCTGAAAGCTGCAATTAAAACGATTCGTGAAATTTTCATGTCATATCCTCCAAAAATGTTGGTTTGGCTCTTATCGCTCATCACTTCTGCTTTTTATAATACTTCATTGCCTCTGAAATTTCTGATTTGATTTTCCGAATCCGCTTCTCGTCAGTAGGATGCGTACTCAGGAATTCGGGCGGCTTGGCTCCTGCGTTCGCAGACATACGTTGCCAAAACTCAACGGCTGCGTTGGGATCGTATCCGGCCATAGCCATAAAGATCAATCCGAGGCGGTCTGCCTCTGTCTCCTGAAGACGACTGTAAGGGAGAATCGCACCTACCTGCACGCCGACCCCGAACAGCGACAACCAGAGATCCTGGGTTTTCTGGGGTTGTTGCTGGAGAGCAGCGGAGAGTGTCGCACCGCCAGCCTGGGCAAGCAGCGCTTGACTCACCCTTTCATTGCTGTGTTTGGCTACGGCGTGAGCGATCTCGTGCCCCATTACAACGGCCAGCCCGGTTTCATTCTTTGTGAAAGGAAGGATTCCGGAATACACCACCACTTTCCCTCCCGGCATACACCAGGCGTTGACTTGATCGCTTTCAATGAGGTTAAATTCCCACGCGAATCCCTCGAGTTCCTGAGACAATTTATTTTGGGAAAAATAATGAGTCACTGCGTTTTGAATGCGTCCGCCAATCTCCTTGACCGTTTTCGTCTGCGCCGAATTCTTACTCTGCTTATTCTCCTTCAGGAACTGATCGTACTGGACAAAGCTCGTCGATAGCATGTCAGCGTCAGAGACAAGGGAAAGCTGACGCCTTCCGGTGAGCGGCACAAGGCTGCAGAATTGGAACAGAAGTG
>RPQV01000034.1 GCA_003818595.1 Calditrichota bacterium | reverse complement strand
TTCATCGGATTCAATCTGAGGTATGAATTCGCTCCCCACGAAGGGCAGCAGTACCAGGGCGCCCACGAGTAATAGACCGCCGAAACCAATGTAAAGCCAAGGACGAGAAATAATCCGTCGCAGGAGCGGAGCATAGCGGGTAAACTGCAGGGTATGAGCGCGCGCTGTGGAAGATTTTAATATTCTGCTGCTCAACATGGGGATGATCAATATAGCCACGACCAAAGAGGACAACAGCGCAAAAGTCACGGTCCAGGCTTGATCCTTGAACAATTCTCCCGCAGCACCATGCAGATAAACAATAGGCAGAAAGACGACGATGGTGGTGAGCGTCGATGAGGTAATCGCGCCGCCGACCTGGGAAGCCCCGAGCGCGGAGGCTTCTTTCAATGGCGGCCCATTTTCTGAAATCCGCATGATGTTTTCCATGACCACAATGGCGTTGTCAACCAGCATTCCCGCTCCCAACGCAAGTCCTCCGAGGGTCATGATATTCAATGTCAATCCATTAAAATACATGAGGTTAAATGTCGCCACGATGGAAATTGGAATCGCCAGACTGATCACCAGCGTCGTTCCGATGCGCCGCAGGAAGATATAGAGTACAATAACAGCGAGCACAATGCCGATGATCGCCGACTGTTTCACCTCATTGATTGCCAGAGTCACGAACTTGCCCTGATTTTGAATGACCGTCAGTTCATAGCCCGGCAATGCTTTGCGGAGTTCTTCCAAACTCTCCAGCACCACGGAAACGGCCTTTACGGTATTGTAACGCGTCTCTTTGTAAACCGCCAATGCCAAACAATGTTTTTGGTTGACATGGACAATATTCTCCGGTTCCTTGTTTTCAAAGCGGATGTCGGCAACATCCTTTAGAAACACCGGCACCGGCTCGCCGACGGCGGAACCGGCGACATCGACCGGCTGTTGATAGCTGACAACGACTTGCCCAATGTTTTCCAAATCCTGAAATTCAGAGACGCCTCTGATGACATATTTCTTCCCCATCTCAACGATCGAGCCCCCTGAAACATTACGGTTATAGCTGGAGATTTTATTGACCAGATCAGTCAGGGTGAGGTTATACGCCTTGAGCAGATACCCATTGGTTTCAACGACCACCTGTTTTTCTTCTTGGCCGAGCAATGCGACCTCGGCAATTCCTTCCAGACGCACCAGCTCATTGCGTAAATAGTTTTCTGCGATACGACGCAACTCATCCATGTCGTCAATTTGAGGATGTGAAAATCCGAGGGTGATGACCGGCACCGCGTTGGGATCGAGCTGAGAAATGTTCATCTCTTCCAGTTCGCTGTTCTGGGAAAAGAGCGTCAGCGTTTTCTGCAGATCCAGAAAGGCTTCGTCCATATCGGTTTCCCAGGAATACTCGACCGTGACCTGAGCGGAACCGGCGCGGCAGACCGACGAGACCCGCGTCACATTTTTCTGGCGGATCGCGAGCGATTCGATATTCTGCACAAACTGTTTTTCCATTTCTTCCGGCGGACGTTCTCCCGATTTGATTTCCACATAAAGCCGCGGATTATTCAGATCAGGGAACAGATCGATACTCAATTTTCTGAAAGAGATATATCCCAACAGCAGAATGGCGAATATCATCATCAAGACGGTGACCGGATAATTGACGGAAAATCGAGTGAGCTTATTCATGGACAGCCTGCAGAAATGTGAATGGAAAGATAAAATCCATGGAGATTTCTATAACGGACGTACAATTGAAGTCAATTGTTCCACAATCAACCCGATATCAGGAATATAACTGCACCCCTTCCCGGGAAGCGACTTGACGAATGTAATTCGCCGCCTGTTGATATTCCTCGGCCGTCTGCAGATGTTCCAGCATCAGCACCGCGGCACCAGGCAATTTGCTCAGCTCGCTGAGCAGCACCGCATAGTTCAATCCCCCCTGTCCTGGAATCACCTCGTCAAGATGCACGAGCGCTTTATTCTGTAGTGCAACATCTTTCGCATGACAGCTTTTGATATAGGGACCCAGCTTTTTAAAACACTCACGGATGAGTTCGCCATTATTATAAAATCGACGGGGAGAGTTGATCAGATTGACCGGATCCAAATGGCAGGCAAATTGACGACGATCGATCGCCTTGATGAGGCTGAGATAGACATCGGGGGAATCGGGAATGGTATAGGGCATCGTCTCCAGGGTATAAAAAGCCCGAGTTGGTTTGACGCTGTCGATAATGTGACGAACAGCGGCCACCACCATTTCGAATGTTTCATCGCTGGTGTTGAGCGGATGAATACCGGCCCAATCCTCCCCGCGGGAGCCGGCGATGTTGACCGCACAAAGAGCCCCCACTTCCTCAGCCAAAGCCAGCGCCTCGATATTTTTCATAATCGCTGCTTGACTTTCTTCTTTGTTCGAACTGATGGGATTGCTCCAGGCGCCGACTTCGGCGATCAGCAGATCGTTTTGACGCGCGGCTTCGGCAAAGGCCCGCTTTTGTTCTGCAGAATCATGATAATTGAGCGGACAATAAGCGGCACTGTAACCCAACGCACGATGGGCTTTCGCCCAGGCTTCAGGATCGGCAGCATTTTCAAAAATCGGACCCCCCAAACGGATTTTACTTTGACTATTGCCGGCAATGGTAATATCTGTCGCTGCCAGAGCGGACAATGCCATGGTTTTATGGAAAGTTCGTCTACTAATCGGCATCGCTTTTCACCCTTCAGTTAACAAGTTTGAGCCGCATTGCGAATGGATCAACGGCTGCCGAAAACCCTCTCACCCGTCGGCTGAGGGCGCCGAATACGTCTTTCATCTGACGATAGATCGCAACGTTCTGCGCGATCGGTCGACAGCGCAGCGACTCGAGCAGAACAACAAATGGGCGCGTCAGTTCATCAAGCGACACTTTTTGCTCATTTTCTTTTTTCCATACCCAGGCGGCATGCAGGGCAGCACCCAGGGCAGCGCCCTCGCCTTCGACCGGAACGACTTGCGCCTCAAAAATATCGGCTATGGTTTGACGCCAGACCTCGGATTGAGACAGCCCGCCCGTCAATCTAATCTCCTTGGCCGTCACCGGCATTTTTCTGAATCCGTCGTATAGATTCAGGATGTGACCCTCGAGCACAGCGCGACACAAGATTTCCCGGGTGAAATCTCCCAAACTGAATCCGAAATAGACCGGTGCAGCATGAGGCACATCCGGAGTCCGTTCGCCCATGTACCACGGCAGCAGCAGTCTGCCGCGATTACCGACCGGAGTTTGTCGGATCACGTCGATAAATCCGGCATGGGTGAGATTGAATTGAGCTAAAATATCGTTATAGCCATTGGCCAAATTGGAAACGCATAACAGGGGCAGATAGTGTCCGGTGGAATCGCAGAATGCGGCAATCTCCCCGCCGGCATCAATGTACGGTTCTTCAAGAAAAGTGTATGCTGTGCCGCTGGTACCTAAACTAATAGTGACCACTCCGGGAACGACATTGCCGGTTCCGACCGCGCCGTACATATTGTCACCGCATCCGGCGTCGATCAAACAATTCGATGAAAAACCATAGTTTTCGACAAATGAGCGGCCGATCGTTCCAATCGATTCGTCGGACGGTTTGATTGCGGGGAGCTTTTGTTCGAGTGTTGGAGAAATAGCCTGCAGCACCTTTGCTGACCATTTCCCGTTTTTGGGATTCCACAGCGCCATGCCGGATGCATCGCCGGGTTCCATCGTGCGCACACCGCCCATTTTCCCGCCGGTGAGATACCAGTTTATATAATTATGGACCAAAAAAAACGTCGCTGTTTGCCGAAAAGCATCAGCTTCATGGCGCGCCATATGCATGATCTTGGCAGCGGTATAGCCGGTGCGTTGACTGTTGCCGACCTGATCGATCATCTCATCGACGCCGCCCACAGCCTGGGTGAGAAGATCGCATTCTTCCTGCGTCGAAAAATCGTTCCACAGCTTGCTGCGCTTGCGGGTCAGATTGCCCGCTGCATCCAAACTCACCAAACCGTGCTGCTGTCCCGAGACCGATATCGCTTTGATGTCGTTAACAGCGACTCCCGATTCTTTCAATCGGCTGAACAGGACATCGATCGCTTCAGTCCACATCATGGGATCCGACTCGGACACCCCGACCTGCTCGGTCTGGATGACGCCGTTTTTGGTTTGGTATTTCGGCAGATCGCGATCATAATTGACAACATCGACAAAAACCACCTGAGAACTGTCCACATCTATCACCACCAATTTGGTGCTCTGGGTTGAGGAATCGATCCCCGCAAATAATTGGGACATGCTTTTTCCTTTCAATATGTGTTGGGAAACTGACATTCAAACATAAAGTGTTAGATGAAGGTATTGTTATATTTCTTTAGCAACTTTTAGAATTTTCGAATACAAGTTATTACTCATCCAAAAGCCGGCTTTTACTCTCAATTCATCAAGCAATGGCTTTACTTGTCCAATTAACCCCTTTAATTTTGCTTCAACAATAATTCCAAGAACGCCTATGTATTTTATGTTAAATCGAGATGCAACACTACGTCCTAACCGCTCATCAATGAGTAACAAGTCGGCATTATGTTCGATAGCCAATGAAATTGCTTCCGCCTCGCCATCATCCAGTTCGATTTTGAGCGCTTCAACCAGGTTCTTGTTTTCTACGACAAGAGTTTGGATCCAGTTGAATCTTTTTACTTCATTCGAGCCAGGTTGTCCGATTCCGATGATGACGATTTCATGATAAACAGCTTCCGGTATTATAATATCACTATACAGTTTTGAAAGAAGATCGAGACGATTTATAGAAGCGAGATTTATGATGGGGGAAGTATTGCTTGCTACTATCACAATCTTCCAAGCTCCTTCAGTGTTTCAATGTCTTGACTAAAATCAGTTTCATCGTAATGGAGTTCGATTTGACGGCTTGCAAGCAAATGTTGAAATTGGTATTGACTCATATCCGCCAGGCGGCTGGCTTGCCCTAATGTAATTTTCCCCTTTTGGTAGAGCATAATGGCTATTTCTTGTGTCAACTCTGTAATTGACATTTTAGTTGACTTTATAATTTCGTCAGGTATAACCAAGGTCATTTTATTACCTCTGAAAATCGAATTATTTGATGCTTCAAATTTATATAATAATCCTAATGATCAGATAAAAGATATTTATTTCTCAGATCAATTCAAATGAATTCCTACCAGCTAACGATAATTTTCTCTCACTGGATACGCAACGAGAAAAACTATAAAAGGAAAAAGCCTTTCAATTTATGTTTTTATTTTCAAAAAGAAGGGCGTTGCCGTTCAAGTGAACAACAACTATTAATCTATTCCTTTTTGAATACCCAAGCAAGATAAATCTATCGTCAGATTCAGAATGTAAGGGATCTGAAATAGTGATTGATTGGTCATTATGAAAGGCTGTACTCGCCTCCTCATGGGACTTGAATTTCCAGTTTTCGTGATTGAATAATTTCAGCCATAGGCTAGCCCGGTGCTATTGCAAGACGTGATGGCTCGCTGAAATGTAGATAAAAGTATCTGCTTTTGCTGTCGGCTACATTATTCATTAGGGCTGTACTACAGCATTATTAAAACATCATTAAAATGTACGTTTGATTCATTGAATCTCGCTAAATTCACAAACAATAAATTTTGTTATTCCTCGATTTCCAAGCTCACATCTTTGCACCATTGAACCAGGGCGGATTTCGTTTCTTCATTTTCAAACTGGTACCATTTTTCAAGCAGTCCTATCGACAGTAATAGGTCTTTGAATTGGCTGTAAGCTCCGGGTCTGCTGAATATTTGCCTGACTTGGCCATACTTTTGAGGGAGATGTTTTGACACAAAATCATAAACCAGATCCCGACCCAAGTCCAGATTATTTTTGTGTGGAATGAAAATATAATCGTCGCTATCGACATCATCTGGAAAATCATCATCACCCGTAACATCAGATCTATAAAATATTGCTCCGGTTTTCCTGTTGATGACCGCCTCATTCATGTCTTCTTGGTCTGAACTCACAAATTGAAACGCATTTTCAAGATCGTCGAATTTGATCATGGATTTATCCTTTCAATTTTGACTTTGCAGTTATTTTCAACCTTTACTTTTTAATATCACGAAGAATAAGTTCACCAAGCGTTACAGAACGTTTTCAATTTTATCACCGCTTTATTTCACCGGGGTCAGGAAATCGAGAAAACATGCGGCTTACGTGTCCGCATAACTTTTTTGTTATATTACTTTGTCGGATTTTCACCTATATATTGAAGTAAATAGAGGGAAATAGTGATTGAAGGTTTTGATTTATCATCAACAATTTTATCAACCTGAATAGTACGACTTGAAGATAATATCATATTCAAAACGTCTCTATTTAAGGGCGAAATTTCCATATCCACCAAGCAGAAAATTTCGTCATGGGATAATACTTTATCCAATGATAAAATTTGATGCAACTCGGTAAATACATTTAAATTGGTATAAAATACAGATTTTTCATTTTTTATCCAGTAGTGATCCCAATCTCCAATTTTGCTGTGTTCCAAGAGGGGACCGGTAGTAGCTTCCGTAACATGAACAATCTTTTTTACATGGGGATGAACACGGTGTAAATAATTTAAAGATTGTTTATAGGGCCCCATTGAAAAATAGGATGCAGATATGGAAGTGTAAATTCCGCAACAGAAAAGCAAAACCAATAACAATATTTTAACAACTTTGTTTTTGGTTGAAATAAAAAAGAGAGTGGGGGGAACCATCAACATGGTAACAACAGTACCAACATATCTCAACATTAATACAGGTCTGAGAAGGAACGAAATAATAATTCCGGTTAAAATTGTGGCATTAAAAATTATTAAGGACAATCCTAAAATCGACGTGTTGTTATTCCTCTGCGCAATGAAATGTCTATATATTGATATCATGGTTAAACCAAAAACAATCACGATCATTATATAAGATGATATTTCGAACCAAAATATTGCCATAAATGGTCCAATATAGCAGGAAAGTATTGATTGAATGTTTAAAGGTGCGATATAGAAATGATCTTTCGCCGTATTCGTTTGAGCCAAAAGAACAGACATCCAAGGCAAATATAACAAAACGACAGCTGACATCGCTATCAAGTGGGCGAACCATGCTTTTCGTTTTTTTAGCAATAGTGAGAAAAAAACGAAAAAGTTTGACCAGAACGCCGCTATTAAGCAATAATAATGTAGATAAGATGCCATTAAAGTAAATAATCCCAGAAATACTAAATCACTCCTTTTATTTGTCATTATATACAAATTTGAATATAAAAAGACGCCGGTAACCGAAAAGGACGCCCAGGTATACATTCTGGCATTATGTGAATTGGAGACCAGAAGTGGTATCGACAGAATCAGCAGACAAAAAACAAGAGCGCCGTTCTTCCCGAATACTCTCTGACCAATTGTGTAGCTTGTAATCAAAGTGCAAATGGCGCCGAGGACAGAAAATAATCGAATTGCAAAATCACTCGTTCCAACGATAGAAACAAAAAGTTTTAGTAGAATAAAATAGAGAGGTGGATGAAAATCGCCTGCTAAAAATTCTAATATTTTGGAAAATGGGAATTCAATTAATTTTTTTGTAAAAGTTTCATCAATCCAAAGATCACTTAAGGTAATGTTATACAAATATATGATAGACGCAAAAACGATCATTAGTAGAAATGCAGCCGTTTCCTTCTTTGCAACTTTTGTCAGCATTTTCATATTTACCTCACATAATTCTGCGATAAATTGAGTTGGCAAATTCAGATTGTCATTTTTCATAACAATCCCCCTGATTCCGGCGGTTTGGCAGGATATTTCCAAGCAGTGAATGTGATCACACAATCATAAAGCTATTTCCGATAATCGTCCTCATCCATGAAATAATATAAAAACGCCTCCTGTCTCGTTGGCTGACCATCCGATCACTCAAACAGGCTCAAAAAAGCTCATCATATTTGGTCCACAGCAAATCACCTAAATCCCACGCTTTTTGGATCACCTTATCCCCCCAACGCCGGCTATAGTCGGTCAACCAGACGGTCGCTTTTTGCGGATTCTTTGCATGAAGACGCAACGCCTCGGCTTCGAACGACGCTTGATTATCGAACAGCTCTTTCTCCCAGACACTCCAGACAGCGGTGACGTCGTGACGCATATCACCCCACCGTTGCGCCGCCAGTGTGCCCAGGCGATTAAATGCCCACCAGGCAGAATCTTTCGAAAAACCCGTGACTCTGCCGTCGACCTTGTACGCCGCCGAAACATCGTTCACACCACAGTAAATCGGGACATAGATTGAAGACGCTGCATTGTCCATGGCCATCCACACCACTCCGCCGATGGCATCGGGCAACCATTCGCGCGACTGGGTGATGGTGGCGTACATGGTATACCAGCGAGCGATGGTTCGTTCGCCGCGCCAGCCCCAGCCGCCATTGATGCGGAACACCTTGTTCATATCGTAGGGCATGAAAGGATTGGCCAGAGGAGAAATGACTGTTTTGCCGCTGTCATCGGTGACGGTAATGTCTTTGACAAAGTTGAAATCGGTTCCCTCGTAATAGTCACGAAAAATGCCGGTGATCTTGGCCAGGGTGATCAGAGAATCCGGCTTGATCGAAAAAGGATAATTTTCCTGATTGGGATCCAATTGCAGGGAAGGCGCCGCCAGAGAAAAGACGCGCCATTCTCGTCGCCGCGCTGCCAGTGACTGCCGGCCGCCCGGATCATAAGCATAACAGAACTCAAAAGGCCCGTCTTTCGGATTCCACCATCCGCTGTCCTGAGCCACCTGGGTGAGATTAGCCGAAGCCATAAACAAATCGGGATCATCAAGATTCACATGGCGAATACGGCTGGCGTTGGCGTTCACCGAAATATGGTCATCGGGAACCCGCTGTGCCGCCCAAATGGCGCCCATGTTGCCGAATCCCGGTCCGACGATCTCCAAGTGCCATACCTCACGCGTATCGGCAATCGTCAGACACTCGCCTTCATCGATCCAGCCATATTGCTGCAGCAGCTGACCGGCGAGAGTGATCGCCTCGCGAGCTTGAGTACAGCGTTCAAGCATCAGCTGCACCAATTGCTGACAGTCGATCAATCCTTTATCAGAAAAAAGCGAACTCCGCCCGCCAAAGGTCGATTCGCCCACGGCGAGCTGATGGTCATTTATACAAGGGTAGGCTGTATTGATGTAACCGTAGGTCCGCGCTACTTGAGGTATTTCACCAACCAAAAGGGACTTGTATGCAGGCATGGCGAGCGAGTCATCATCCGCACGCTTGAACAATGTTTTCATTTCCCCGTTTTTGTACGTTTTCGCGGGTACAACATCGAAAGACGAGCGCGTTCGATGACTGTCGCAGGTATGCGATGTCGACACCCATCCGCCATCTGAGGCCAGTCGGCCCACGGTAATCGATGTACAGCCATCCGGTCGTCCGCCTTCCCAATCAGAAAAACGGCCGGCATCAGCAAACAGATGAAAAGACATTAAAGATAGAAAGGTGAGTAAGAGAGCAAATTTCATATGAACTCCGTTCGAAAGAGTGTTCCAGTTGTTTCCCTTTTAAGACAGGCATCCTGTCGATGTTCATCAGAATAATATATTCAGCACACCGGCAATGTTCACTTGCCGACCAGTTCCGTGACCAGCCCCTCTGCGCCGGCAAACTTGTCCAAAATGAACAGCACAAATCGTATGTCAACATTGATCGAGCGTTGCAACTCGGGAATGATGTAATAGTCTCCAATGACGCTTTCAAAGGTCATATCAAAGATAATGCCGACCTGCTCACCGCGCGCATTCAACGTGGGCGATCCGGAATTCCCTCCGGTGACAGTGGTGGCATTCAAAAAGCATGCAGGAATATCCCGTTTTTGCAGATCCTGATACGGTCCAAAATCGCCGTTTTGGTACAGTTCTTTGATTTTCGCAGGAACGGCGAAAGGAAAAGCTCCGCCATCCTTCTCCAACAAACCGGTCAAAAAAGTCTGCGGCTGATAGTATACCGCATCACGCGGAGCATAACCGGCGACTTGGCCCATCGTCATTCGTATGGTCGAGTTGGCGTCCGGCGCCAGACGCCCTTGGCGCCATGTCAACCATCCCTTGAGCAGATTTCCTTTTAGTTCATATTTCTGCTGGGTGAGCGCTTTGGCAGCCTCCCGCATCGCCCCGGCCTCTTTTTCCAGAGCCGCGGCGAGCCTGATCATCGGATCATCCAGCCGCGCCAATTCAGCCGCACTCATCTCGTAATAGGCCATTCGCCGGCCGACATCGCCGAGCTGAGTGTGTCGGTAGAGATCACGAACGAACTTGGCCACTCGGCGTTGCGAATGAGTGGCGACGACATCCATCAACGGTTTGGGAACGAGCTGAGGATCCCAATCGAACATCCTGACCAACAGATGAACAAAATAGGCCTCATCGGTCTTCAAGTCCATGCTCTTTTCGACCAGTTGAAGCGTCTGACGCAAGTCCTGATCATTTCTTTGCTGATATTCGCTGTCGCGCTCCTCATCCGACTTTTCCCTCTCGCCAACAGCGCGACAGATGGTATTCGCCGCAACCAACAGTGAGGGTCCGGTCGAACTGCTGAGCAGAATTTCGTGGTGATATTTTTGGTCATTAAAACGGGCGGTTTCATCGAGAAATGCATTCAACTCGCGGAGCGTATTTTGAAAGGCCGAACCGGCAGGAGTGTCCGTCCATTGCACAAATGCCGCCTCCTCATCCTCTTTTTGAGCCACAATTCGATGACGCTCGAGTCCCTCCAGTTTGCCGACATAATTCTTTTGCGTATTGGTGAATCCGCGCAGTTTGGAGGCATATTTTATCTGCACCCCTCGGTCGTCAGCACCGGCATTTTCGAAAAACGTCACCAAATCCGCTAGAAATTCATTGCGCGTACGCATAAAATCAATGGACGTGATCATTTCCCTGGATGTATCCAGCCGATAGGTTCTTGCCGGATATCCCATGACAAATGTCATATCCCCTTCGCGAATGCCCGTCAGTGAGAGTTTTAAAAAAGAAGCGGGAACATAGGGCACATTTTGAGGGTCATATATTCTGCCCTCACCTGTCGGGGAGACATACGCCCGCAGGAGGGTGAAATCGCAGGTATGGCGCGGCCACATCCAATTATCCACCTCGCCGCCAAAGTGACCCAAATCTTCGGGCGGCGCAAAGGTGATGCGAATATCCTGCAATCGCTTGTAGGTAAACAGGTAATAGTAATTGCCGCTGTACATGTCCTTCAGTTCGGCACGAAGATCAGGCGCTGCGGCTTCGGCCTGCGCAATCAGCTGTTTCTTGATCTGGTCCAGACGTTCATAGCGATCGCGAAACGTGACGCCGGTTTTCAATGCGCTGACGACCTGGTCTGTGACGTCTCGATAGCCTAAAAGCACGTTTGCCGACAATCCTATGGCCGGTATTTCGTCGCTTCTGTCTGCGGCTGAAAAACCGTATTGTAGATAATCCTTTTCGGGTGAGGAAGCCCTTTGAATGGCGCGATAGGCGACATGATGATTGGTCAGAATCAATCCATTGGCGCTGACAAATTCTCCCGTACCCCCATCCAAGCGCACCACCGCGTTCATCAATCCATCACCCTCTTCGCGAAACACGGAATCAGGTGGGATGATCAATCCTTTTTGATCCCATTGCAGCTGTTTGATCTGATGTGGAAGCCACATTCCTTCGTCCGCAAAGAGGCAAAAACTTGACAGCAAAATGGCAGACCATAGGCGGGTAATATGATTCATCGAAACTCCTCGTTTTGGTGTTTAATGTATTCCAAACGAATCACATTTTCAATAAAAATAATCGATCACCGAGTTGAAAAATCATTTTTTGTTAAGCAAAAAAATGCTAATTTGTCACCATTGCAAGTGGAGGTTTTATGCAAAAACGTATTGTACTCTTGATCATGCTCTCTCTTTTGTGTTTCCAGACATTGCCGGCGAAACAACGATTCTATTTCAACACCGGTATAAACAAACCCCTGTCCCCTTCAGCTTTTAAGGATTATTGGCGCTCCGGATTCAATCTCGGCGCCGGAACAGGTTTTGTTTTGAATCCTCACTTTGAAATTGCCGCTGTTTTCAGCTTTGACCAGATGCAATTGGATGACAATGCTTTCTTGAAATCCATCACTCAATCCAATGATGTATACTCTTCGGTTCTGGGCGGCACCACGTCAATATTCGATATCATCGCTGCCCTCAAATACAAGGTGCCGACGCCGAACCATCCCAACGTCACACCCTATTTGACGGCTGCTATGGGCGTATCCGATAAAATCATCGGCAAAAAAGAGGTGAGCACCGAGGAAGACTATTTTGAGGAAGCGCGGGAAAACGACATCCTGCCGTCAGCCGGCATCGGTATGGGATTTGAAATTGTGACCGCTAAAAACACCTCGTTGGTGATTGAGGGCAGCTTTCAGTTTCTCTTTGGAAAAGAGACAACGATTTATTTCCCCCTGAAATTCGGAATCGTGCTGAATTAAAAGGCGTCGACGGCTCCCTAAATCTCATCAAAACTGATCACGGCTTTAATCACGCCGTCCTGGTAATTGTCCACCAGGTCATACGCGTCCGAAACGCGGGGAAACGGCATGACATGCGTCACCATCGAGCGCACATCGATGATTCCCTTCTGCATGAGTGAAAACACCCGCGGATAGGTGTGCAGGGAACGTCGGACAAAGCGGAAGGTCAAGCCTTTGCGCCGGGCGGCTGATGCCGAAAAAGGGTGCTGATCATTCTCGGGAATGCCGACGACAATGACTTTGCCTCCGGGAGCGGCAATCTTAACAGCCTGTTCAAAGGTTTCGTCGACTCCTGCAGCATCAAAGACCGCATCCACACCGCGACCGTGGGTCAAAGTCATCACGCGTTGAAAAACATCCTCATGTTGAACATCGATGACCTCATCGGCGCCGAATCTCAACGCCGCCGCCTGCCGCTCACGAACCGGTTCAGAACCGATGATGAAATGAATGCCGCACGTCCGCCGCAGCAGGTGAATGATTCCCAAGCCGATCGGACCCGCGCCCAATACCGCCGCCGTGGTGCCGGCGCGCAGATGAGCCAAATCAAGAGCATGCAGACCGATCCCGATAACCTCCGCCAGCACCGCATCCGTATGGTCGAGCTCCGGCGGCAGCTTGTACAAAAGATGAGCCGGCCAGGCCATGTATTCGCGCAATGCGCCCTCGACTCCGGGGAGTCCACAGAACCGGACCTGCGGACAGAGATTCGTATACCCCTTGAGACACCATTCGCAGACGCCGCAATGATGCGCCGCCTCCACAGCGACGCGGTCGCCTACGGACAACGCCTCAACATCCGCAGCCGTCGCGACAACCGTAGCCCCGATTTCATGGC
>RPQV01000033.1 GCA_003818595.1 Calditrichota bacterium | reverse complement strand
TCCCCTGACGTTTTCTCTCACGAAATCCGAAAGTGTCCCCGGGATTTGCAGCTTTTTTAAGCTCATTTTTATTACCGTCTCCCGTACACTTCGCACACTCACAAAATTATCTTTCTCATAGTTGAGAAAATTGTTTTTTGCTTCGTGAATATTTACTCGAAATATGATTATGTCTGTCCTGGTGAAAACGCTTGGCCAAACTGCTGAACCAAATTAATCATCTTATTCGTTTCAGAACACCCAGATCGGAGCGGCGCAGATTCACCATGTTTTTATGGAAAACGAAAAACTAATATTCATTCAATCGTCATAACGGCGTGAGTGAGCCTGATCAATCCGGACCTCCTTCACGGCGTCGGCGCAACACTTTTCACTGCTGCAGCAATATTGAGACGACCGCCGGTAACTACTTTGTTGGTAAAATCATCCAATTTGTCAACCGTAGATAACAGGGCATTTTTTAATTCTGTGACGGATAAATTGGGTTGCACAGCCAACAGCAATGCGGCTGCACCAGCGACATGGGGTGTCGCCATACTGGTCCCTGAAAGAGTGGTATAATCGCTTCCGGGCGCTGTGCTGAAAATATTCTTTCCCGGCGCCGCAAGGTCGACAGATGTTCGGCCGTAATTGGAACCAGGGACAGCAGCAGTCGCGCTGCTGCAGATCAGCCCACAGTCATTGTTATCGTCACCGCCATCACTCCCCCAAACGGCCAGTTTGTCGCTATGATCTGAAGCCGCGACAGCAATAACATTTATTGTCTCATAATTGGAAGGATAATTCGGCAAGTCATCATTGTTGGTGCCGTCATTTCCGGCAGCAGCAACAAACAGCACACCTTTGTTATTAGCGTATTCAATGGCATCTTCCAAGGCGGCAGAATAACCTCCACCGCCCCAACTATTGCTGAGAACATCAACGCCCAAATCCGCTGCATAAAGAATAGCATCTATTGCCGCGCTCGTTGAACCACTGCCTCGGCTGTCGAGAAACTTTAACGGGACTAATTTGACCTGCCAGCAGACGCCGGCCACTCCGACACCGTTATTCCCAATCGCTCCAATCGTTCCGGCGCAATGGGTTCCATGCATATTGTCATCATAAGGATTATTGTTGTCGCTGTAAAAATTCCAACCCTTCCAATCGTCAATCTTGCCGTTACCATCGTCATCAATTCCATTTCCGGAGGATGGATCGCTCGGATTCGCCCAGGCATCTTCAAGCGGATTGGTGAAAATATTAGCGGCCAAGTCAACATGGGTATAATCGATTCCAGTGTCCACCACGCCGACAATGACTGCAGGACTGCCGACACTGATGTCCCAAGCCTGAGGTGCTTCAATATCAGCACCCGCTAATCCGCCTGTCTGCCCCAAATTCTGCATTGCCCAAAGTCTATCAAAGTTTGGGTCATTAGGCGTCACTTCAATGGAATAGATATAATTGGGTTCCGCATAAACGATGTTACTCAAAAGCCTGACTTCTTTCAAGGCTTGATCAACCGTGACGTCGGATTTCAGTTGTAAACGAAAGACATTAATTGTAGGAAAAACCTGAATCGCATGAGCACCGACAGTTTTGAAAACATTATCGGCGTCTTGGGAGGAAATACCCGGGCTTAATTTGACCAGAATTTCATTCTCGACATATTTCGGATCATCCGGCGATCGCAAAGCAGCACTCATAGATATTAATAATATTGTTAGCACTATAAAATAAAGAATATTGCGCATGTAATCACTCCTTCTTTTGGTCAAAATATGATAAAACGTCAGCTGACTTGGATACAGAACGATTCCTGCGTGTGAGCCAAAGAGAAAGTAGAAACATTCCGGCTGGAATCATTAAAACCACTGACACAGCAGCTTTTATAAACTTTGAGTCTCCCTGTCTCATGAATACAGTGTTCTTTTTAGAGGTCATATCGTCATCATTCATTCTGTCTCGTTCAGTTAACATACAAATCTTTCAACAAATTTCAATCAAATCATTTATCCTGCCACGGCAATCTGAGAAATATAGCGTATATTTTGGAACGATCCCTTCCCCTTTTCAATATCCCCAGAAAATTTCAGAGCGGATATTCTCTGCTCTCACATTCTCATGCAATAGAGAATCCATTAGAGTCTGGACCAAAGTCTGAGGACCACACAAATAGTATTTAACCTGGCCAAGTGGTGGCACATAGTCACGAATAAAAACATGATCCAGTCGCCGCCGTTCGCCCCTCCAAGAGGCGTCCTGATCCGCCTGCGCAGTTAACGTTGGATAGTAATAAAATCGTTTGGAATGAAAGGATGCAAGCTCAGTGAACAAATCATGATAAACTGCCGTTTCAAGACGGGGATTGCTGTACAGCAAGGTCATCGAAGAAATTGTGGTCATTTTTAATCCCTCCAGAACCATGCTCCGAAAAGGGGTGATGCCAATGCCGCCGGCAATGAAAATGGCGGGAAAACTTGTATCCAAGACCATCTCTCCCTTTGGTCCCATGATTTCCACTTGGCTATCGGTCATCTCCATCAGCGTTCGTTTAAAACCGCTCCCCGTCAGACGCGTTGCCAAACGCAGCTCAGATTCAAAGGGCGCCGAGGCAATGGTAAATGTTCTCCTCTGACCTTTTCTATCATCATATAAAAGTTTATTCAATTTCAGGTAAAGATGTTGTCCCGCCTGAAATTGAAAGCTTTTTGGTTTCTGCAGCAAAATCTCACATGAATGATCCGCAATCATTCTTATTTGTGTAACGGAAGTGCTATAACTTGGTATCGTTGAAATCATTTTGTTCGATTCTTTTTTGAGGACATTTTAGGAATCGTTTTTGATTGATCATTGCTGCAAATATTAAAATCAATTAATTTTTCATTGAGGTCGATACGAACAATTCGTACTCGGACAGAATCTCCCAATGTATACGACCGGCCGGTATATTGTCCCTGTAATTGATAGGAGTTTGCATCAATTTGATAATAGTCATCGTCCAAAGAAGAGACATGCACCAAACCATCGATATAATATCCGCTTAATTCAACAAAAAAACCGAAATTAAGGATGCGCACGATTATACCATCAAACTCTTGGTTCATGTGCTGCTGCAAAAATTGCATCTGTTTGAGCTTTATGCTGTCCCTTTCGGCTTCCTGGGCTCGGATTTCGCAGGCGGTTGTTTGTCGGCAAAGCCCATCCAAATCCGGCAAGACCGGCGTCTCGTGCCCCGGCCCTATTTTAGAATACTGTTTCAGCAGGCGATGCACCATAAGATCCGGATATCTCCTGATCGGCGAAGTAAAATGCGTATAATATCGATAGGCCAAACCAAAATGACCGATATTGATCGGCGAATACTGCGCTTTCATCATGGCGTGCAGCAAGGCATTTTGCAAAACATGGACAGCAGCATGTTTTTGAAAAAGCTGTGAGAGCTTTTGAAAAAAATGTGGCTGAATTCTGCCGGGTACCGGCATCTTAAAACCAAATGCTGAAGCGATTTGAAGCAGCTCAATGATGTTTTTTTGTGATGGTTTTTCATGCACTCGATATATAAACGGGAGCTCATAGCCGAGCCGTTCTTTTTGAACCAATCCCACATGACGCGCCACCGTTTCATTGGCCAACAGCATGAACTCTTCAATCAAACGGTTTGTTTGCAATCGTTCGCGGGGTGAAATTTTTATCGGTTCGCCCCTGTCATTCAACTTGATTTCAACCTCTATGCTGTCAAAATCAATGCTCCCTCGTCGCTTTCGGGCGGCAATTAAATATTCAGCCAAGGTCTGCATATTCGTAAGATCAACTTTAAATGGACTTGATAACTTGCCATCCAACACCAATTGAGCTTCCTGATAACTGAAGCGCTTTTTGCTGCAGATAATGGTCTCCTTCAAATCATAAGACAGCAGTTGTCCAACTGGAGAGAGGTCCATGATGACGCTGAAGGTCAGACGATCCTTTTTCTCCTCCAAACTGCATAATTCATTCGACAACCGTTCCGGCAACATGGGGATGACGCGGTCGACCAGATAAACTGAAGTGCCTCTCTCGTGCGCACTACGATCGACCGCTGAACGTTCAGGTACATAATAACTGACGTCGGCAATATGAACGCCAAGCCGCCATCCCTCTTCCAGTTTTTCGAGCGAAACGGCATCATCAAAATCTTTAGCATCCTCGGGATCAATTGTAAACAGCGGCAGGTGACGCAAATCGAGTCGACGAGCCAATTCTTCTTCAGGAATGGCAGCCGGAATTGCCTGAGCTTGATTGATTACAAAATCGGAAAACATCATTGGGAGTTCATGTTCATGAATGATCGAGAGGATATCCACCCCAACCTCGTTAGGAAATCCCAAGACTTGAATAACTTTTCCACCAGGATTTTGTTCATGATTTTCCCACCGATCAATCTGACAAACTACCTTTTGTCCCTCCTGAGCATCCGCATCATCTCCGGGCAGAATAATAACATCCCGTTGAAGTTTTAGATTATCAGGCACAACGACGCCATGACGACGTCCCCAACGAAAAGTGCCGACAACCGTGGAGCGGGCGCTTTCAAGGACTTGAATAATTTCTCCCTCGACATTTTTGCCGGCTGAAGCCGCAAACAGACGCACGCGTACCTGGTCCTTATGAAGCGCCTGACCCATATTTTTTTGGCTGACGAACACATCGCCGCCGCCTTCCCAACTTACAAAGCCATAACCTTGAGTGTTCACGCGCAGTTTACCGACAATTTCATTGGCTTTACGCGCAATGGCATAACGATTCTTCTTGACTTTGATGAGTTTCCCATCATTCAATAGCTGTCGCAAAGTTGTGCGCAGAGATTGATATTGACTTTGGGGGATTGCCAATAATCGCTGAATTTCCTTGGACTTTAGGACGCGAAAGGGTTCCGACTGCAATAAATCAAGAACCCTGTCTGAGAGGGATTTCGTCATTTTCCTCAAGTCTCCACATTAATAAAACCTTTGCAGTGACATCAGATCACTTTGATAAAGCGTGCAGATGGAGGGCAATAGATGGACAAAATAAGAGTCAGATAGAAAAACTCTATCATTCAAAACCGATCAAACCTCAAATTGGCTGTGCGAGTATTTTATCTCCGGATATCGATCGAATCGGTTCATAAAAATTTGAATGATTTCAAGCAATCGTCTTTTGGTTTTGGCTTCCAGGCGCACCACAAGATTTGGTTCAGTATTCGAAGCGCGCACCAGACCCCAGCCATCTCCGAAATCAACGCGCGCGCCGTCGATACTGATCACAGAATAATCGTTTTCGAAATCTTTCACCAGACGAGAGACGACTTTAAATTTCACTTCATCAGCACAATCGACACGGATCTCTTCCGTTGAAGGAAACACCGGAATCTCATCGATTAATTCCGAAAACGGTCGCGATGAGTCAGCAATAATCTGCAAAAGACGACCTGATGCATAAATACCATCATCAAATCCGTAAAAATCATCATTAAAAAAAACGTGTCCGGAGAGTTCTCCTGCAAATGGTGATCCAATTTCCTTCATTTTTGCCTTTTGCATTGCATGGCCGGTTTTCCACATCAGCGGTTTACCACCAGCCCGCATAATGGCTTCCGGCAAAGCAAGAGAACATTTTACATCAAAAATGATCTCTGCCCCCGGGCGTCGCTTGAGGACATCTTGGGCAAACAACGCCAGCAGACGATCGGCAAAAATATAACGACCGCGATCGTCGACTGCACCCAAGCGGTCAGAATCTCCATCATAGCCAATACCGACGTCAGCTTTTTCGACCAGAACTCGATCCGCGAGATCTTTCATGTATTTGGGAACGCAGGGATCGGGCAGATGGTTGGGAAAGTTTCCGTCTGGTTCACAATATAATTCAATCACTTCGTGACCTAAATCACGCCACAATTGAGGTGCAATTGGGCCCGCGGTTGCATTTCCCGCATCGATGACAATTTTTAAGCGTTTACTAAATCGAAATTTACTTTTGAGCATTCGAATGTATTCAGGCATGATATCGCGCTTTTCGACCGTTCCATCCTGTACGATAAAATCATTTGTTTTGATAATGTCACGCAGCTTTAAAATCTCATCACCATATACAGAGGCAACACCTTCGCACATTTTAAATCCGTTGTACGGTTTTGGATTATGGCTGCCGGTAATCATGACGCCGCCGTCAGCGCCAAAATAAATAATGGCATAATACATGGCCGGAGTCGTCACCTGCCCCAGAAACCATACTGTAATTCCTGCAGATTGAAGGCCCTGCATATACACTTGCGCGAGATGAGGAGATGAAAGGCGCAGATCATGTCCTAAAATGAGCTTTGTGCATCTCTTACGATTCATGGCGGTTCCGAATGCTCGCCCCAAGTCAAAAACCACCTTGTCAGGAAAATCTCGTTCCACAATTCCACGAATGTCATTGGCGCGGAAAATCATTTCATTCATCATTCTTTGCTCCTGCTCCATTGCATTTTAACAACCCGATTTCTTCCGTTCAAATCGTCATATACTTGAAAACCGCTGAATCCTGCGTCAGCAAAAATATTGCGAACACTGACCGCCTGTCGCTCACCAATTTCAAAAAAGACAAAACCCTGAGGTTTTAGCAGAGTTGAACAAATATTGGAAAATTTGCGATAAAATTCAAGTCCGTCATTCCCACCCAGCAGACTGGTTTTAGGTTCGAAGAGACGAATTTCCGGTTGAAGAGTTTGATATTCAGAATAACTAATGTAAGGTGGATTCGAGACAAGCAGATCAAATGTATTGAGGAACTCCATCGGCCAAGGTTTAAGAGCATCCAGCTCATGAAACTTGATCTCGACATCGTGCGCTGACGCATTTCCTTGAGCAACTGAGAGAGCGCCGGGTGAGCAATCAATGGCTGTGACAACGGCATTGGCAACATTTTTTGCGAGGGCGACGGCAATGCAACCGGAACCTGTACCCACATCGAGGATAAATATTTCCTCCTCTTTTGCGAACGAATGGGTGCAGGTTTCGACGATATGTTCGACCAAAACTTCTGTTTCCGGTCGAGGAATCAGCACATCTGTTGAAATTTTGAACGCCAGAGAATAAAATTCTGTTTCGCCAAGAATATATTGCAAAGGCTCATGAGTGAGACGACGTTGCAGGAGAGCTTTGAATGCACTGATTTCATCCGGCAGCAAAGGTCTGTCAAAGTTGGTATAAAGCTGGATTCTGCTCAGGCCTAAAGTATATCCCAATAACCGCTCAACATTTAAACGCGCGTCTTCAAACCCCTTTTTTGCAAGATATTCAGCCGTCCAGTTGAGAAGCTCGAGAAGAGTCCATTTTTTTTGCTTGGTTTCGGCTGCTGACACAGGTCAGTCCATCGCTTTGAGTTTTTCGGCACGATCTGCCATCATTAATTGCTCAGTAAATTCATCCAATTTCCCCAACAGCACATCTTCAAGCTCATAAACTGTCAAACCAATTCGATGATCAGTTACACGTCCTTGAGGAAAATTATACGTTCGGATTTTAGCGCTTCGATCACCGGTGCTCACCATGGAGCGGCGTTCGGCGGTCAGTTTGGCCTTTTCTTCTTCAAGCGCTTTTTCATACAAGCGGGCCCGCAATACCTTTATCGCTTTTGCCCTGTTTTTGTGCTGAGATTTCTCATCCTGACAAGTCACCACCATGCCTGTCGGAATATGAGTGACCCGTACAGCGGAATCGGTCGTATTTACGCTTTGGCCCCCTGGTCCGGAAGAGCGATACACATCAATCCGCAAATCGTTTGGATCAATCATCACGTCAATTTCTTCCGCTTCAGGAAGTACAGCCACCGAAGCTGCAGAGGTATGAATTCGCCCGCTGGCCTCTGTCGCTGGGACACGCTGTACACGATGCACGCCCGCTTCATATTTTAATATCCCATA
This sequence comes from Calditrichota bacterium, assembly GCA_003818595.1. GTDB lineage: Bacteria > Zhuqueibacterota > Zhuqueibacteria > Residuimicrobiales > Krinioviventaceae > Fontimicrobium. Next base: position 5,642 of record RPQV01000033.1, on the reverse strand, counting down.
TACATCTTTTCCGGTGACATTGAAAATGATTTCGCGAAATCCGCCGATGCCCTGGCTGTTGGAGGACATTACTTCAATTTTCCAGTTCCGCTTTTCAATATAATGTTGATACATTCGAAACAAAGCACCTGCGAATAGACCGGCTTCATCGCCGCCTGTGCCGGCACGAATCTCGACAATCGCGTTACGAGAATCCTGCGGATCTTTAGGAATCAGCAATAATTTGAGTTCTTCTTCGATTTGTTCCCGTTGTTGGGTGAGCTGGTTCAATTCTGTTTCAGCCAATTCCCGCAGTTCTTCGTCTGCTTCTTCATTCAGCAGCTCTTGAGTGCCGGCACAATCAGCCATATTTTTTTTTAACCGGGCATAGCCATGGACCAGCGGCGCGAGTTCAGCCTCCTCTTTCGAAAAATCGCGATACAAATTGGTTTTTTGGATGATCTGCGGATCACTTAATTTTTCTTCAAGCTCACGATATCGTCTTTCAATTCTTTCCAATTTATCAATCACAAAAAAACCTCAATCATTCAGATACTGCCATTAAGGACGATCGGAAACCATTTCCACAATCGAATTGCCGACTTGAGGCTCCATCTTTAGAGCACAACGCAGAGCGACAAGGGCTACCTCAAGTTGTGAATCATCCGGCGGTTTGGTGGTAATTTTCTGCAGCCATAATCCGGGCATGATTAAAAGACGAGCAACAGGGTGATTTCCAGCCCTTTCAGAAAGCCGAATCATCTCATAAGAAATCCCACCGATCAATGGAACAAAAGCCAGACGAATCAGACGATCATAAAGATTCTCGGGTTTGCCAATGGCTATAAAGACCAGAATGCTGACCACCATGACAATCATGAGAAAACTGGTGCCGCATCGCGGGTGAAGAGTGCTGAAGGGACGTGCGCTCTCGACGTCAAGGGCTTTTTGCGCTTCGAAGGCATATACACTTTTATGTTCAGCCCCATGATACTCAAAAACGCGACGTATTTCTGTCCAAAGCGATATCAAATAGATATAAACGACAAAGAACAACAGACGAAAACCGCCATCAACCAGATTGAACAGCAGGCTTGATTTCAACTTGAACAATCCGGTCAACAGTAATGGGAGATAAAAAAAAATGAATATCCCGATCAAAACTGAAACGATCAGCGTCACGGCCATTACGACTTGATCCAAAAGATTTTTAGCATTTTGTGGTTGAATCTGCAATTTTTTCTCGTCAATACTGGCGATATCACCTGAAAAAGTCAACGCTTGAACGCCGAGTAAAAGAGATTCGATCAAGACAACAGCACCACGCAATAGTGGAAAACCGAAGATTTTAAAACGTTTTGCAATTGAAGCATAGGGCCTGCATTTCACGACTATACTGCCATCGGACTTGCGCACTGCAATCGCGACGTTTTCCGGTCCCCGCATCATCACCCCCTCCATGACCGCCTGTCCACCAACCGTTATTTTTTTTTCAATACCCACCGCACCTCAGAGATTGTAGAAAATAAAAAACGGAATGGGTAAAGAACTCCCATCCCGTTATCAAAGCCTTGTTATAGTGGTTACTTGCCGGCTGTATTATAATTGCCGTATTTCTTGAGAAATTTATCCACACGTCCGGCAGTATCGATCAGTTTTTGTTTGCCGGTAAAAAACGGATGACATTGCGAACAAATTTCTACCGTAATATCACCTATCGTCGAGTGCGTTTTAAATTCACTACCGCAGGCGCAGTGCACTGTTCCAAGCTTATAATCAGGATGAATGCCCTTTTTCAACGCCAATCCTCCTTCATCAAAATAATATGATTTCAAAAGCGTTTAATATATATAAATGATATGAAAAAATCAAGATAATTTACACACTCATTGAATCCAGAAAAGATTTGTTTGAACGTGTTCCGTGCATCTTACTGAGCAGAAATTCCATGGCTTCAACTGTCGTCAATTCAGATAAAAGTTTCCGCAAAATCCAGACTCGATTCAGTTCCTTTGGATCCATAATAAGTTCTTCTTTGCGCGTGCCGGAACGATTGACATCAATAGAAGGAAAGACGCGACGATCTGAAAGGCGTCGATCCAGAACCAGTTCCATATTACCGGTTCCTTTGAATTCCTCGAAAATCACTTCATCCATACGGCTTCCCGTATCGATTAAAGCGGTTGCAATAATTGTCAGACTTCCGCCTTCCTCGATATTTCGGGCGGCGCCGAAAAATCGCTTCGGTCGGTGCAATGCATTGGCGTCGACGCCTCCTGAGAGTATCTTACCGGAATGCGGCACAACGGCATTATGCGCGCGTGCCAATCGGGTAATGGAATCCAGCAAAATCACAACATCCTTTCCGTACTCGGTGAGACGCTTTGCCTTTTCCAATACCATGTCCGCGACCTGCACGTGTCGTTCAGCAGGCTCATCAAAAGTTGAACTGATGACTTCAGCCTTAACTGATCGCTCCATATCGGTGACTTCCTCCGGTCGCTCATCGATTAAAAGAACAATCATTTTGACTTCAGAATGATTTGCAGTGATGCTGTTGGCGATCTGTTGAAGGAGGATAGTTTTACCGGTTTTGGGCTGCGCAACAATCAAGCCGCGTTGGCCTTTGCCGATAGGAGTCAACATGTTCATGATCCTCATAGAATAATTTTTAGGATCGGTCTCGAGATTGATTCTTTCATCTGGATAAAGAGGCGTCAAGTTGTCGAAAAGGATTTTGATTTTGGCTTCATCCGGATTCTCAAAATTGATGGCTTCAACTTTTAACAACGCAAAAAAACGTTCATTATCCTTCGGTGGACGAATTTGGCCGGAAATGGTATCTCCCGTGCGCATTCCGAATCGTTTGATTTGCGAAGGGGATACATATATGTCGTCAGGTCCCGGCAAGTAATTATAATCAGGCGAACGTAAAAAACCATAACCATCCTGCAGTACTTCCAGCACCCCTTCCGCAAAAATCAAACCTTCTTTTTCAGTCTGTTTTTCAATAATTTTGAAAATAAGTTCCGATTTTTTTAATCCGGTAACACCGGAAACACCGACTTCCTGAGCTAATTTAGTTAACTCGGCAATCTTTTTTGTTTTTAATTCTGCAATATCCATCAGATTCCTCGTATAATTTTATGTGAGATTTGTTTACAAGTGATCAAGTAATTATTTAAATTGTAATTATATACTAATCATCGTGCAATTTCACCGTCGTCATGATTATCACCGTTAAGATCAAGACATATGAATCCGCTCATCCAGACATGATGCCGCCCATAAATGACTGAAAGTAATTTGATCAGAAAACCATCGACAAGGGCTCAGGGAGTTCAACCTGGAAGCAACTCATCCATTTTGTACCGCTCTTATTCTATCCCACAGCAATACTGCTTAGAATAAGGAAAAGGGATTTAAATTCTACTTTCCGTTTCCGCATTAAAAAAATAAAGACGAGTGTCGTCAAAACTCAACAGGCAGGAATCGCCCGGACGCAAGTCGGATTGCGGTGCAATACGAGCTGTAAGCACATTTCCACCCAAACGTAAATAGACAAAAGTTTCGTTTCCCATCGGCTCCAATACGTCAATTGTAGAATAAATTTGTTCTGGTGCAGCAATTCTTTCTGTAACACCAGCGCAACGGATATGTTCTGGACGAATCCCCAGGAGTACCTCCTGACCATTCGAAGGAGCAAGTCGACCTGCTGATTCCCGCGGAATTTCCAAGCGAAAATCCTCGGTGCGGAAAAAAACAGTTCCGTTCATTTCAATTGTGCCGCGCAAAAAATTCATTGCCGGGCTGCCGATGAAACCGGCGACAAATTGATTTTTCGGCTCATTATACAGTTTTAATGGAGTATCGATTTGTTGAATCAATCCGCCTCGCAGCACAACAATCCGATCCCCCATGGTCATCGCTTCCACCTGATCATGGGTCACATAGACCATGGTGGTCTGGAGTCTGGAGTGAAGTCTTGCAATTTCAGCGCGCATTTGAACACGCAGTTTGGCATCTAAATTGGAAAGTGGTTCATCGAATAAAAATACTTTGGGTTTCCGAACAATAGCACGACCCACTGCCACCCGCTGTCGTTGACCGCCGGATAAAGCTTTGGGTTTGCGGTCCAACAAATGATGAATATCCAGTATTTCGGCAGCCTCTTTAACGCGCTCTTCTATTTCTGCTCGCGCCATTTTACGAAGTTTGAGTCCAAACGCCATATTCTCATATACGCTCATGTGCGGATACAGCGCATAATTTTGAAAAACCATGGCGATGTCTCGATCTTTTGGCGGCACCTGATTGACAACTTTGCCGTCAATCAGCAATTCACCGGAAGAAATGTCCTCCAATCCGGCGATCATGCGCAGCAATGTAGACTTGCCGCACCCAGAGGGCCCCACCAGCACCACAAATTCTTTATCACGAATTTCAATATCAGCCGACTGAACGGCAACCACGTTGCCGTCATAAATTTTGGTCACCTGCCGTAATTCAACGCTCGCCAATCATTCACCCAATCGTATGTTAAGAAAATTTGAATTCATTATCGTTTGTCCGTGCAAAGATTCACGCAGCATTTGAAGATAGTACGGGGTGCAAAAATCTTGAGATTACGAAGTATAAAATAAGGTACTCAAAATTTGCTACCTTGTCAAGCCTTTTATTTTTTCCAAGGCCTCTCCAACAACATGGTGAGATCCCGCAATGCAAATGGTCGATTCCGGGTTTGCTATTTTCAAAACAGCATCAATCCCCTCAGCTACACTTCCTGGTTTCAGAACATAACTCACCCTTTTTGCGAATTGATCTGCCAACAATTCTGCCGACAACGCGCGCGGAGTGTCAGGAGTTACCGGCTGTACCACCGACGCCGTTCCAGCAACCATTTTTGCGATCTGCTGGAAATCCTTATCTTTTAACAATCCAATAATGAAAAATATTTTCGTAGACTTGAAAAAATGATTTAACACGTGTAATAATTGATCAAATGAAGCCGTATTATGAGCAACATCGACAATGATTGTCGGATTTTGCCCCACGATTTGGAATCGTCCAGGCCAGTGCGTTTGCTTTAATCCCTCTGCAAAGGAGTCGCGACTGATTTTCCATCCTTCCTGCCGCAGTTGACTGCATGCCGCTGCAGCGACGACGGCATTCTGCACCTGGTGGATGCCATTTAACGGCAGTGAGTAACTTCCGTCCAAGTCTGTATCTCCCTGCACATCAAAATGAGTCCAGCCCGGAGATTCATGAGTAATTGCCGCCTTGTATTGATTTGATGCCCTGACAATCGTAACGGAACGCTCAGCAGCCATCGCGTTGATGACCTGACTGGCTTCGTCAGGCAGATCTCCGCAGACGCAGGGTACGCCTTGTTTTAGAATTCCGCCTTTCTCAGCCGCAATTTGCGCCAAAGTGGTTCCGAGATGCTCAGTGTGGTCATATGAAATCGAGGTAATAATGGACACGGCGGGGACAACAATATTTGTTGCATCCAGTCGACCGCCCAATCCGACTTCCAGAACACTGATTTGTGCTGATTCCGCAAAATAGATCAGCGCGACAGCTGTCAATGTTTCAAAATACGTTGCCCCATATTTTTCAATCATTGGCTGAATTCGAGCAATGATCCGCACAAAATCAGGGAC
>RPQV01000032.1 GCA_003818595.1 Calditrichota bacterium | reverse complement strand
GCGCATAGCCATGACGTGTAAACCACGGTTTAAGGCTTGAAAGTTCAAGTTTATCGCCACCAAAAACGACGTAGCGCAACGCGAGGTCGGACACACCCTCCATCTCCTCATTCTGGATCAGTTGCCGAAAAGCAGATGGCGTCTGATTGAGTACCGTCACCTTTTCCTGCGCTAAAAGTTTGTAGAACAACTCGGGCGATCGGCTGACCATATAGGGCACAATCACCACTCGTCCACCGTAAAACAAGGCGCCCCAAAGTTCCCACACCGAAAAATCAAAAGCGTGCGAATGAAATAATGTCCAGACGTCGTGTTCATTAAATCGGTACCACTCATTTGTCGCATGAAACAGCCGCGTGACATTGGCGTGAGTGACCATTACGCCTTTGGGCTTTCCGGTGGAGCCGCTGGTATAGATAATGTAGGCGATGTTTTGCGGGGTTGAGGTTCTCGTCAAATCGCCCTCAGCTTCGAGTTCTGCCAGGTTCCAATCTCTATCGAGACAAAAGGTCGGCGTCTCGATGTTCTTCAGTTCCTGCAGGATATGCTCCAGAGTCAGCAACATCTTCATTCCGGAATCCGCCAGGATGAACTCTTTGCGGTCCGCCGGATAGTTGGGATCAATCGGCACATATCCGGCGCCGGACTTGAGAATTCCAAGAATCCCAATCACCATATCCAATGATCGTTCGACGCACAATCCGACCAAATCGTCGGCGCCGACATGGTTCTTTTGCAGAAATAGGGCGAGTCGATCGGCGCGAGAATTGAGCTCGGCATACGTCAGATGCTGATCCTCAAAACTTGCAGCGATGGCTTGAGGACGCAGCGCAGCCTGCTGTTCAAAAAGTTCATGAATACAGCGCTCATCGCCAAATTCTGCGTTCTCATTGCCACAAATGACCAGCATGGATGATCGCTCATCTGGCGCGAGCAGTGGAATTCGATGAATGGGCTGATCAGGCGAACCGGAGACAGCGATAAGGATATTGACGAAATGACTGATCATCCGCTGTACGGCATCTCTTTCAAATAAATCAGTATTGTATTCAAACGAACCGTTAAAACCATCTTCGCCGCCTGCCAATGTCAGGGTCAAGTCGAATTTGGCCAAACGAGTTTCAGCTTCAAGCGGCTCAATGGTTACATCCGAAAAATTATGCGGCTGTGCAGGAATGTTTTGAAGCACAAACATCACCTGAAAAAGCGGCGAATGGCTCATATTGCGTTCGGGTTGAACAGCATCGACGACCATCTCGAAAGGCACATCCTGGTGCTCAAAAGCGTTGAGCGCCGTTTTCCGAACCTCCAGCAGGATGTCTCGGAAAGTCATACCATTGGATACATCTGTTCTCATGACGAGGGTATTTACAAAAAACCCGATCAATGCCTCGATCTGTTTGTTGACGCGATTGGCAATCGGCACCCCTACAACGACATCGTTCTGGCCGGTATAACGATGCAGGAGCACTTGGAAAGCGCTTAACAGCGCCATGAATAAAGTTGCATCATGCTCATTGGTCAGCGCATGCAGTTTGCGGATGATCTCCGCATCGATAGAGAATGCTTCAGTGTCACCATTATAGGTTTGAATAGGTGGACGCGGATGATCCGTCGGCAAATTAAGCAAAGCAGGAATCCCCGTCAAAGTGCGTTTCCAGTAGTCGAGATGCCGCTCGAGCTGGTCACCGCTGAGCCGCTCGCGCTGGTGGAAGGCATAGTCGGCGTATTGAATGGATAGTTCGGCAAGTCGCGGCGCCTCTCCTTTAGAAAAAGCAACATAGAATTCAGCAAATTCGCTGATAAAAACATTCATCGACCAGCCGTCGGAAATAATATGATGCATATTGACAACGAAAAGGCTTTCATTCTCGCGCAGGCGCACCAGATATACACGGATGAGCGGTCCAACTGCCAAGTTGAACGGTTTGGAAAATTCCCTGGTGAGAAAGGTTTCCAGCCGTTTCTCATGCTCTTCTTCACTTTGAGCAGACCAATCCTCTATTTTCAGCAGATCAGATGTCGTTTGGGAAATGACTTGATAGGGCTTACCGTCTTGAGCGGCAAAAATGGTTCGCAAACTTTCATGACGTTCAACTATCGCCTCGAGACTTTGTTTAAAAGCTTCAAAATCAAGCTCACCTTTCAGTCTCACTGCTGCCGGCAGATTATACAACGGACTCTCAGGTTCCAGCTGATCAAGGAACCACAATCGTTGCTGTGCAAAAGATAATGGCAGTTCTTGATCACGAGAGACGGGCATCAGCTGCGTCGAGAGTTCAGTAGTCTGCAATCCGTGCAGCTTCTCGTTCATTTCCGCTACCGTTGGCGCTTCAAAAATGAGCGCAACAGGGATATCAAGATTCAATAATTCGCGCAGGCGAGAGATCACCTGAGTTGCCAACAGCGAGTGTCCGCCAATATCGAAGAAATTATCATGAATGCCGATTTCTGGTTTTCCCAACACTTCACTCCACACCGCTGCGATGTCGCGCTCTTCATCATTCCGAGGAGCAACATATTCGACGGTTGTTCCAATGTCCTCCAAAGTCGGCAGCGGCAATCGGCGACGATCGACTTTGCCGTTCACGGTCAGTGGAATTTCATCGACGCGGATGAAAACCTGCGGCATCATATAATCAGGCAGACTATCTTTAACCATTGCACGCAATTCATCAACCGTAAGAGCAGAATCCGGTTTGACCTGGTAATAGGCAACCAACTTACGATCGCTTTTGGCGTCTGCCAGGGACTGCATTAAAACCACCACCTGGAGGAGGGCTGAATGACGAAGGAGCACCTGCTCAATTTCACCCAATTCGATCCTAAAACCACGCAATTTTACCTGATCATCGATACGCCCCAAATATTCGATATTGCCGTCGGGCAGGTAGCGTACCAGATCACCGGTTCTATAGAGACGTTCGCCTGGGTCGCCCAACGGATTGGGAACAAACTTGTCCGCTGTTAAATCCGGACGATGCAGATATCCGCGGGCCAGTCCAATACCGGAAATACACAGTTCTCCGGGAATTCCGACCGGCGTCTCCTCCAACTGATCATCGAGAACATAGAGTTTCACGTTATCGAGCGCCTTGCCGATTGGAACTGCAGCACGATTGGGCATTTCACGCACCTGAAATGCCGAGGCACAAACCGAATTTTCCGTCGGACCATAAGCATTCACCAACAATCGGTTGCCGGCCCATCTATCCGCAATACTTTTGCTGCATGCTTCACCGGCGGAACTAATGGATTTCAGTCCTCTCAACTCATTCTCCGGCAGAATAACCAACACTGACGGCGGCAAAGTAATATGGGTGATCTCGTGTTGATTGATATATTCGACCAAATCCGGCCCCGGGAGGATATCATGCTTTTTCGCCAGATACAGGGTTGCGCCGCTGAACAAGGTGACGAAAATCTCCTCCACCGAGGCATCAAAACTAAACGAAGCAAACATCAGTTTGCGATGCTCGTGCTGCAATTCATATATCCTGCTCAATCGGAGCGCCATATTGACCGCACCGAGATGTTGCAGCATGGCGCCTTTGGGACGACCGGTAGAACCCGAAGTATAAATGATGTAGGCGAGCTGCTCGGGTAAAATCTTATTCTCCGGATTTTCGACAGAGAGCATCTCCAACTGATCCTGTGCATGATCCAGACTAATCACCATTGATGAATAAGAAGTGAAGAGATGTTCCAACGAAGACTCGGTCAGTAAAATGCCGATGCCGGCATCATGGAAGATATATTCAATGCGCTCCTGGGGATAGAGCGGATCAATGGGAACATATGCTCCGCCTGCCTTTAGAACAGCCAAAACCGCGACGATCAACTGAACAGAGCGATTCATGGAGATTCCGACGATCGTTTCTGATGAAACGCCTGCCTGGCGCAAATAATGAGCGAGACGATTAGCCTGTTGATTCAATTGCTCATATGAAAGTGTTGTACCCTCGCAATAAACAGCCGGTTTATCGGGAAGCCGATTGACCATCGACTCAAATTGCTGATGCAGCGTCTTTTCACGCGGCAGCTCTATACGGGTCGAACCGCTGACGGCTTGCAGAAAATTCTTTTCTTGTTCAGTAATCAATGAAATTTCAGCGACCCGCTGATGGGGATTCAGGACAATGTCGCCCAATATGAGCTGGAGGTGCTCCGCCATTCGTCGCATTGTTTCCGGTGCAAATAAATCGCGATTATATTCGAGTTCAGCCTGCAATCCGTTTTCAACCTCGGCCATCACCAAGGTCAGGTCAAACTTGGCAGAACGCACTTGCGCTTCAACCGTTTCCATGGTCAGTGCAGTCGAGATCTCACCCTTCATCTTCATGGGCGCATTTTGGTGAACAAACATCGCCTGAAAAAGCGGAGATCGGCTCATGTCTCGTTCCGGTTCGAGAAGGTCAACAAGCTGCTCAAATGGAATATCCTGGTGCGCATACGCGTCCAAGGTGAATTCCCGAACCTGCGCCAACAAATCAAGAAAAGTCAGTTTGGGTGAAAATTCAGCACGTAACACCAACGTATTGACAAAGAAACCAATGAGTGCTTCAGTTTCCGAGTAATTCCGATTGGCGATTGGAGTACCAATGAGGATTTCATCTTGTCGCGTGTATCGATGAAGCAGTACTTGAAAAGCAGATGCCAGCATCATAAACAGGGTGGAATCATTGTTCCGGCCAATCTCGATGAGACCCTGCATGACATCCGGCGGGATTTCAAATGCGACAGCGTCGCCGTTAAATGTCTGTATCGCAGGACGCGGATAATCAGTCGGCAGGTCCAAAACCGGCGGATTAACGCCGATGCTGCGACGCCAAAAATCAATTTGTCGATTGAGTTCATCACCAACCAACCACTGTCGCTGCCATGCAGCGTAATCCGCGTATTGTATCTTCAATTCCGGCAGCGTCGCAGGGTTATTGAGAAGGAACGTCTGATATAAAAAGCCGAATTCATTCATCAATACGCCGGTTGACCAGCCGTCAGAAATGATATGATGCATGGTAAAGAGGAAAACATGTTCTTCCGCCGCCAACCGAATTAAACCGGTTCGGAACAAAAGTCCCTGATCAAGTCGGAACGGCATCATGGCGTCTTCTGTGACCAGGCGCTGCATCTCCTCTTCTCTGCTTTCAGGTGTCAGATGCGACAAATCTGTTATTTTCAGTTCGACCAGACGGGATGGTTGAATAACCTGTCGAGGCACCCCTTTTTCCTGAAGAAAAATGGTGCGCAAAGATTCATGACGGTTAACAATCTCATTAATTGATTTCTCGACCGCAGGCACATCAAGTTTACCCATGATACGGATTGCCGCCGGGATATTATAAAACGGATTTTCCGGCGATAATTGATCCAGGAACCAAAGGCGTTGTTGCGCAAAAGAGAGAGGCAGATTTCCTTCACGAGAAACCGGAACGAGTGGAGGAATGTGTTGATCCAATTCCTGCCGTTTGAATTCTTGAACGGCCCTGGACAATCCGGCGATTTGAGGAGATTCAAACAAACAGCGTAACGGCACATCGACCAAAAAAGCGTCACGAATACGAGACATCAATTGAGTGGCCAGGAGAGAATGACCTCCCAATTCAAAAAAATTGTCAAATACACCCACATGATCCAGATGCAAAACTTGTTTCCAGATCGCGGCCAGCAATTCTTCGTGCGGCGTACGCGGAGCAACGTACGGATTGCGTTTCAATTGAGTAAAATCAGGTTGCGGCAGAGCCGAACGATTGATTTTGCCGTTTGCCGTCAGGGGCAACTCCGGCAGACAGATCAAAGCCGAGGGGACCATATAATCTGGAAGCTGTCTTTGGAGGAGCGAGTAGAGTTCCTGTTGATCGGGATCCATCTCGTCAATCAGAGTGTAATACGAAACCAGCCTTTTATCGCCCAGTTTATCTTCGCGGTCGATGGTCACCGCCGTCTTGATTGCCGGATGATTTTGCAGCACCGCGTCGATCTCGCCGAGTTCAATGCGATATCCGCGAATCTTCACTTGGCTGTCGATTCGGCCTAAATAGATCAGCTTGCCGTTATTTAAATAGCGCACCCAATCACCCGTCTTGTAAAGGCGCGCTCCCGGCCTGCGGGTGAAGGGATTGGGCAGAAAACGCTCAGCCGTCAAGTCGGGCCGATGATGATAGCCGCGCGCAACGCCTTCTCCTCCGATGTAAAGTTCACCCGGTGCGCCCGGAGGAACCAGCTGCAGATGACGATCGAGCACATATACGTAGGTGTTGGTAATTGCATTGCCGATTGGTACTGATCCAATGCCGGGCCATTGGTGTGCTTCATAAACCACGCAACCGACGACAGTTTCGGTTGGACCATACTCATTGAACAGCAGAGTGTTTGGAGCATTTTCCTGCCAGAAGCGAACTTGATCGGCAGTCAAATTTTCGCCGCCGATGACAAAACTGCGCGTCAAACCGGCGGCTTCTGCCGGCTTGATTTGTTCACTCAGCATTTCCAAATGCGCCGGTGTGATCTTGATCAGCGAAAAATCTTTTTTCTGTTTGAGCATTCGGCTTAACGCTTCGAGATCGGCATCATCCGGGAGGAGTATAATCGTCTTGCCGACCAGGATGGGTGCGAAAACGGCAGTTACGGTGGCATCGAAAGCGATCGTTGAATGGACAATAGATCCTCGACCTTTATCCAGAGGGTAACTCTTGTACACCCAATCCAGGTAATTGATCAAGCCGCGATGAGTGATCATGGCGCCCTTGGGCTTGCCGGTGGACCCTGAAGTATAAATCATATAGGCAAGATTTTCAGGATCAACCATGACCTTGGGATTCACCTCTGGAAGGGTTTCAATCTGCGGCCAGTCGCGATCCATGCAGAGGATCCGCGCCTGGGTCGCCGGCAGTATCGGCAATAAATTTTCGCTGGTAATCAGAACAGAAACGCGCGAATCGTCCAGCATATAGGCAAGACGATCTTGCGGATATGTCGGATCGAGGGGAACGTATGCACCTCCAGCCTTTAGAATTCCTAAAATGGCGACAACCATATCGATGGAACGATGAATGGCCAGTCCCACCAATACATCCGGACGCACGCCGAGAGTGATGAGATGGTGCGCGAGACGATTCGCCCGGCGATTCAGCTCCCGGTAGGTCATTTTTTGATCTTCATATTCAACGGCCACTTTGCCCGGCCAAATGAGCAACATGGTCAACGAAATCGATTCGAACACCGTCACCAGGTTATCGCTGATCACCGGCAGCGAAGAAATCCCATTCCAATCAAGAAGAAGTTTTCGTTCTTCCCTCGGCGTCATCATTTTATAACTGTCGATGCAAAGTCGAGGATGCGCCACGATCTCCTCGAGCAACGCGGTGTAATGGGAAATGAAATGGCGAATGGTTAGAACATCAAACAGATCTGTATTGAATTCAAAGCCGCCGCTCAGGCATTCACCTTCCTCCACCATGAACAGTGTAAGATCGAATTTAGAGGTGCCACTATGAGCGGTAATCGGCGCTATACTGAGATTGGTCTCGGTCACGACTTCCTGTGTGGGCGTATTTTGCAGTGCAAACATCACCTGGAATAATGGCGAATGGCCCATATTACGTTCAATCTTTAACGCATCGACGATTTTTTCAAAAGGTACGTCTTGATGCGCAAAAGCGGACAGGGATGCTTTTTTGACGCGCTGCAGGAGCTCATCAAAAGTCGGATCGTTGGCCAGGTTACCCCGCAAAACCAGCGTGTTGACAAAGAATCCAATTATATTTTCCAGCTCGCTTCGAGTACGGTTCGCGACCGGTGTACCCACATTGATGTCGTCCTGATCAGAATATCGGTGGAGCAGGACATAAAAGGCAGACAACAGGGTCATAAACAGAGTGACGCCTTGACTTTGGCTGATGGCATTCAAAGCTTGCGTCAACTCTTTTGTGAGTTCAAAACTGATAAAATCGCCATTCGGCGTCTGCATAACCGGACGAGGTCGATCCGTTGGCAGATTGAGGAGGGGCGGAGATCCGGCGAGTTCATTTTTCCAAAATTCCAGTTCTCGGTCGAGGATTTCACCTTTGAGCCATTGTCGTTGCCAATAAGCAAAATCCTGATACTGGAAGGACAGCGGCGGCAAAAGGGTATGAGCGTCACTCTCTCCGGCATCATATAACAACGCAATTTCACTCACCAACAGGTTCGAAGACCAGCCGTCGGATATGATATGATGCATGGTGGAGACAAGTATGAAATCTTCCTGATCGAATCGAATTAAGAGGACTCGTAAAAGGGGCAATGTCGATAAATTAAAAGGTTGCTGTACGGCCCGTTCAATGAGGTGTTTTGACTCGGTCTCACGTTCCTGCGCGGATTTATCGCTCAGGTCAGCTATCTGGAAATCCAGCTGCGCAGTCTCGTGTATTTTGACAACCGGTTTGCCGTTTATGTGATGGAAGGTGCTCCGCAGCACATCATGCCGCTCTTCAACAGCTTGAATACAGTTTTGGAGTCGTTTAACATCCAATGGTCCGCGAATACGAATCGCATCGGGAATGTTGTAAAACGGAGTGTCCGGTTCCAATTGATCGAGAAACCACAATCTTTCCTGTGCAAACGAAAGAACAGGCTCCACATCAAGCGGCATTTTGGTCATGGGCGGCATTTCGGTGGTTGTACCAACGATGGCGCGATCGATAGCCTGCGCTAAATCAGCAATGGTCACATATTCAAACAATTTACGCAGCGGGAAATCGATATGGAATATTTGGCGGATTCTGGACATTACCTGCGTTGCCAACAGTGAGTGACCACCAATGGCGAAGAAATTATCTTCCGCTCCCACGCGGGGCAATTTAAGGACATGGCACCAAATCGCGGCGAGTTTTATCTCGCTATCGGTTCGTGGTTCTCGATAGGTTTCAGCGAGTGAATAGACAGATTGATCCGGACTCGGCAGAGCCTTTCGATCCACTTTGCCGTTCGGCGTCAGAGGGAAAGAATTCAGGATCATGATCGCGGATGGAACCATATATTCCGGCACATACTCTTTGAGAAACGCGCGTATATCGGCGCTCTCCGGCTGGGTATGATCATTAACGGTCACATAGCCCACAAGTTGTTTATTGCCGGGGATATCCTCGCGTGCGATCACTACCGCATGATGAACATCCGGATGTTTTTCAAGCACCGATTCTATTTCGCCCAATTCGACTCGGAAACCGCGAATTTTAATCTGATGATCAATTCGTCCGAGAAACTCGATGTTTCCATCAGCCAGCCAGCGCGCAAGATCCCCTGTTCGATACACACGTTCACCCGGCCGGTCGCTGAAAGGATTGGGAATAAACTTTTCGGCGGTCAGATCAGGACGTCCAAAATAGCCGCGCGCCAAGTTCGGTCCGGCAACCCACAATTCGCCCGGTATACCAACAGGCGCCAGGTTTAAATATTCATCAACAATAAAAATCCTGGTGTTCGGGAAGGGTCGGCCAATCGGTACCAGCCTTTCCTGGGCATATTCAGAGAGATCTCCTTCAAAAAAGGTGCTGTCGACCGCGGCTTCTGTCAAACCGAAGGAATTGATCAATCGAGTATCCGGTTCACAATAATTTAAAAACGCTTTGTATTCCTTCACATACCAGATATCTGATCCGGCGATGAGGGTTTTCATAAAATCGAGTTTAATCTCGGTCTCATCGAGATAGGAGATCAGATTCCGCAGCACCGCCGGCACAAATTCGGCACAATTCACTTTTTCCCGGCGCATCAAATCAAATAACTTGTCAGCCTCGAGCAAATGATCACGCGGAGTGAGGACGAGCTTACCGCCGGAGCAGAGCGCACGAACGAAATCGCCAGCGAACACGTCGAATGAAAAACTGGCCATTTGCAAATGGCTGTTCACGCCGTTGCGGAGATGATAATCTTCCTCCCACGCCCGATAAGCATTAACAATGCTTTTGTGCGCCACCATGGTCCCTTTGGCTTTTCCCGTGGACCCTGAAGTATAAATCATATAGGCCAGATTATCGGCGTCGGGATATTCCTGTGGATTTTCTGAACTCAGTCCCTCAATCTGCGGCCATTGCTCATCGAGATAAAAAATGAGGCTGTCTTGTTGCGACAAAATGGGGGCATATTTTTTATGCGATAGTACAGCGGTTGCTTCTGAATTCTGCAGCATATATAAAATGCGATCCTCAGGGTAGGTCGGATCCACCGGCACATACGCTCCACCTGCCTTCAATGTCCCCAGAACGGCTATCGGCAGGTCAATGCATTTATCCAGGCAGATGCTGACCTTGATATCGGGTCCAATCCCCAAATTTTTAAGATGAGCGGCGAGTTTATTGGCTTTACGATTAAGCTCGTTATAGGTCAAAATCTGGTTTTCAAAAACCACCGCCACCGAAGACGGCGTCCTCGCGGCCTGTTCTTCGAACAATCGATGTATACAGGTATTCAGATCATATTGGCGGTCAAAATCATTCCAATGACGAAGGATGCTCTCTTTTTCATCGGCAGGTAAAATGGTCAAATCCGAGATGGACAAAGAAGCGTCAGCAGCAATGGCCTGTAGCAGCATCTCAAAATGTCTGAGCAGCCGTTTGATGGTGGAAGCATTAAAAAGGTCGGTGTTGTATTCAGCCGACACGCTGAATGAATTTGGAGATTCGCTGACCATCAGCGTCAAATCAAAAGTTGAAGTTCCGGCGTCAATGTCCAGCATCTCAAGGGAAACATCAGAGAATTCAATATCCACATTCGTCGGTGTATTTTGCAGAATAAACATCACTTGAAAAAGCGGCGAGTGCGCCATATCGCGTTGCGGCTGCAGCACCTCAACCAGCCTTTCGAACGGGATATCCTGATGATCGTATGCATCCAGAGTGTTTTTCTTGATCTGTTTTAATAATTCCGCAAACGACGGATTTCCGGACAAATCGGAACGCAGGACGAGCGTATTGACGAAAAATCCAATCAGCGGTTCAATTTCAGCGCGGTTACGGTTCGCAATCGGCGAACCGACGACGATATCGTCAAGACTGGTGTATCGATGCAGCAGCACCTTGAATGCTGCCAGCAGAGTCATGAATAAAGTGACGCCATGCTGACGAGCAACATCCCGAATCGCCCGAGTGGTCTCGGTTGATATAATCATCTCCTCATTGGCGCCCACCATGGTCTGTACCGAAGGTCGAGGCCGATCAGTGGGAAGCTCCAATATCGGCAAGGTTCCGGCCAGCTGTGATTTCCAGAAATGCAACTGTCTTTCCAGAACTTCGCCGGTGATATAGGTTTGCTGCCACTCGGCAAAATCACCATATTGAATGGGCAATGCAGGCAATGGGGAACGGTTGCCTTTGATGAACGCGTCATACAGGACCGTAATCTCACGGACGAAAACGCCCATTGACCAGCCATCAGAGATAATATGATGCATGGTGAAAAGAATCACATGATCATTTTCGGCGGCCCGAATGATGGTCACCCGCAGCAGGGGGCCCTGTTGCAGATTAAATGGCGTGGCGGCCTCTTTACGGGCCAGATTCATCACCCGCGCCGTGATCTGACTTGACGGCAAATGGGAAATATCTATGATGGGAAACGTGCGCTCATTGAAGGGATGAACAATTTGACAAGGTTCATTTTCAACAGCGCGAAAGGTCGTGCGCAAGGTCTCATGCCGATGGATGATTTCATTCACTGCTTTTTCAAACGCAGCAAGGTTCAACGTCCCTTTGAAACGCACACCTGACGGTATGTTATAAAACGGACTTTCAGGTTCGAACTGATCAAGAAACCACAATCGTTGTTGAGCAAAAGACATGGGGAGCACATACACTTCACCCTCGCCAAAAGTCGAATCTAAATTCTTGGTGTCGACATTTGGATCCAATTCACCAGCCCTCATCTTCCCTCGTCTTTATTAAAATGCAAAAAGATCATCAAGAATTACGCACCATTCTGTTGAATATCGGACAATTTTCGTCGTTTCCCTTCGCGTGAAACCGCTGTAATCGTTGGAACATCATCATGATGCACCGACAGCATGGCTTCTTCAATGGCCATAGCCAATCCTTCGACCGTTGGTTTCTCAAATAAAACGCGAAGAGGCAAGTTAACGCCGAATTGATCCCTCATTCTCGACATCAACTGTGTCGCCAATAATGAATGACCGCCTAAATCAAAAAAATTGTCCAAGACGCCGACTTGATTTATGCGCAATAATTCAATGCATATATGAACCAGTTTTTCTTCCGTATCATTCCGGGGTGCAATATATTCAACCTGAAGGTCCGGTCTCGACATATCCGGCATCGGCAAGGCATGACGATCGATTTTCCCGCTGGGCGTCAACGGCATTTCATCCAAAATCAGGAAAAAAGAAGGCGTCATATACTCCGGCAACAGCCGATTTACGAAAGTGCGGAGATCGTTGACCGTAGGTTTGGTCGGCGCATCGACGACAACATAGGCCACCAGTCGAGTATCCTCTGCATGCATCTGTTTGGCCAGCACGATGACATTTTTCACCGACGGATGACTCATGAGCACCGTTTCAATCTCGCCCAATTCAATGCGGAACCCTCGAACCTTCACTTGATGATCGATTCGTCCTAAAAATTCAATATTGCCGTCCGGAAGATAGCGCACCAAATCACCGGTTCGATAGAGACGACCGCCTTTATTGTCAAACGGATTCGGAATGAACTTTTCCGCTGTGAGATCGGCGCGCTTGAGGTATCCTCGCGCCAAACTTGGTCCGCCGACGCACAACTCACCGGCAACTCCAATGGGTGTCATTTGCAGGTGAGCATCGAGAATATACAATTTCGCGTTATCGATGGGGCGCCCAATCGGCGGACCCTGCGGATGCTGACCATCGCAACGATGCATCGAAGCGCACACAGTTGTTTCGGTTGGACCGTACGCATTAAAATATTGACGACCAGACATCCATCGATCGACGAGATCCGCTGTGCATTTTTCTCCAGCGGTGATGATCGTTTGCAGATGCGGCAACGAGGTTTGCGGTACAACCGATAAAACCGAAGGCGGCAGAGTGACAACATTTATGCGCTCATTTTGCAGAATTGCCAGCAATCCATCGCCGGTGGCCAGAGATTCCTGATCAGCCAGACAGAGCGTGGCGCCGTTCAACAGCGCCATGATGGTTTCCCAAACCGAGGCGTCAAAACTCATGGGAGCAAACTGAAGAATGCGCACCTCGGCTTTGATATGGAACGCTTTCTTTTGCGCGGCAGCCAAATTGATCATGCCCTGATGCTGGAGCATAGTCCCTTTGGGTTTGCCGGTGGAACCTGAAGTATAAATCACATACGCCAAATTAGCAGACAAAACAGGTTCGTTTAAATCACTTGCTGGAAATTCCCGCATCAAGTCCCAATCAGCATCAAGACAAAAAACTGTCGCTGCATGAGGCGGGAGAATTTCTACAATTTCCTTTTGCGTCAACAAGACCGGAACCGCGGAATCCTCCAGCATATAAGCGATTCTATCCTGAGGATAGGTCGGATCAATCGGAACAAAAGCGCATCCTGCTTTTAAGGTTGCCAGAATGGCTATTACCTGTTCAAGAGAACGGCGGACAGAAATTCCGACCAAATCATCCGGCTTTAAGCCCCGTTTTTTCAAAT
>RPQV01000031.1 GCA_003818595.1 Calditrichota bacterium | reverse complement strand
TAGGATTTAGCGAGGAAGAAACTGCTGAATTTGATAGTGCAATCACTATTGAATCCATTGAACAGACTCTGCAGGCGTTGGGACATGAGACGAATCGCATTGGCAATATTTGGAGCCTGACCCACCGCCTGGTTCGAGGGGATCGCTGGGATTTGGTATTCAATATCGCAGAGGGGCTTTATGGTTTGGGTCGAGAAGCGCAGGTTCCTGCGCTTCTCGATGCCTATCAAATTCCATACACCTTTTCGGATCCATTGGTCTTGTCTCTCACGTTGCACAAAGGGATGACAAAACGTATTCTCCGTGATCTGGGAATTCCAACTCCGGATTTTGTTGAGATTCATTCCCTTCAGGATGTTGACAAAGTAACTCTGCCATTTCCCCTTTTTGCCAAACCTATTGCAGAGGGTACGGGGAAAGGGATTTCGACGACCTCAAAAATCGCCAATGCAGATGAATTGAAAGCAAGATGCGCGCATCTTCTCACGGCTTACCAACAATCGGTTTTGGTTGAAGCCTATCTTCCGGGTCGAGAATTTACCGTTGGAATCGTCGGCGAAGGTGAACAGGCTCGTTCTGTCGGCATTATCGAGGTGGTATTTTTAAACGGATCAGACAAGAATGCATATGGATATTCGAATAAAAAGGATTGGGTAGACAACATTCAATACAGGCGGGTTGAAGATCAAACAGCCGCTTTAGCAGTCGAATATTCGCTTGCTGCCTGGCGAGGAGTGGGATGTCGTGACGGCGGAAGAATTGACGTTCGAACCGATGTCCACGGTATTCCTAACATCATGGAAATCAATCCTCTCGCCGGACTCAGGCCTGATTACTCTGATTTACCTTTGCTGTGCAACTTTTGGGGTATTCGTTATATCGAACTGATCGACATGATTATAAAAAGCGCTCAGGCACGCATTCCTGCACCACCTGTCACGCATTATGTGCCTCAACAGCAGGGGATTTGATGTGAAAATTGCGGTATTGTTTACTGAGCTTGATGATCATTCGAGCGTCGATGATCAGGACGTTTTGGCACAGGTTGAGGCGGTTTCACAATCAATACGTGAACTCGGTTTTTTACCCGAAGCAACACCCATCTCGCTTGATTTAAAAAGTGCATTCGCAAGATTCAAAGAATTCCGCCCTGATTTTGTTTTCAATCTGGTGGAATCGTTGGGGGGTGTTGGACGATTCCCTCATTTTGTCCCGACAATACTCGATTTTTTGAACATTCCCTACAGTGGTGGTTCTTCGTTTTGTATATATCAGACCACGGATAAAGTGTTGACCAAAAAACTATTGCTCCAAGCCGGAATTAAAACTCCGGGCTGGTGGTCCCCCAAGATGTCCGCCGGACCGCCTTTCCCGCCTCCTTATATTATAAAACCGGCATGGGAAGACGCTTCGGTCGGTATCGATGCAGGCTCGGTCATCAATGAAGCAGGATTGCTGCAGGAATCATTGCAGAGGCGAATGAACCGCTATGGTGAATGTTTTGTTGAGGCTTTCATTCCCGGCAGAGAATTTAATATATCTATGCTGGCGTCTGCTGAGGAACCTGAAGTACTTCCACCTGCAGAAATGTTGTTCATCAATTTCCCGCAGGGAAAACCGGAAATCGTCGATTACGCTGCCAAATGGGATGAATCCTCTTTTGAATTTGTCAATACCGTCCGGACTTTCAAGTTCAGTGAAAGGGACGCGCCGCTGCTGGCACAGCTGGAAGAGATTTCCAGACGATGTTGGCATTTGTTTGAATGTCGGGGATATGTCCGAGTTGATTTTCGTGTTGATCGTGTGGGTCAACCCTGGGTTCTGGAAGTTAATGTGAATCCGTGTATTTCACCCGATTCTGGATTTGTGGCAGCACTGAATTCAGCAGGATATTCTTACACTCAGATGGTCGAAAGAATCTTGCGGGCATCGGGACTGAACGTGAACAAACAATAAAAAGAGTATAATAAATTTATGGCCATGAATACAACAACACTACGTACAAAGGTTGAACCACGCGACGCTGAATCCATTAAAGAGATAGTCGCATCCACTGATTTTTTTAACCAGGAAGAGATCGAAATCGCCGTGGAATTGGTGCTGGAGCGGCTGCAGAAGGGGGAGGCAAGCGGTTATTTTTTTGTTTTTGCCGATATAAGCGATTCCACGATTGGATATGCTTGTTTTGGTCTTACTCCTGGAACCGCTGCCAGTGCCGACCTCTATTGGATCGCTGTCCATCGGGATTTTCGCGGCAAGGGTGTTGGAAAACTGCTGCTGCAGGAGAGTGAAAAGCTGTTAGGTGAAATGGGCGGACATCGAATTTACATCGAAACGTCATCCCGTGATCTGTATATCCCGACAAGGCAATTTTATCTCTCCAATCACTATCAACTGGTCGCCCAACTGGAAGATTATTACGCTCCTGGAGACGATAAATGCATTTTTGTAAAAAAAATCTAGAGGATTGGGCGTCTCGAATTGAACGCCAAAGCAGTTTTGGCACTGTGATCTCCTGTCATTGCTGAGGGAATCTCTTCGCAGCTTCTTACTGCCTTCTCGCACCGCGGGATAACAATGATCCTCTTTGGTTGCCTCCGCAAATCCTCATCTTTTCAGCACTCATGTTATGCACGTTAAAATTGCTTTTTCAGGGTTTTGAGTCATTTGAAGATGATGCGGCAATTTTAACATTGTAAAGCAGACATTATTTATCTATCTTTTAATTTATGATAAAATGGGAGCCATCATGCCATTTTTTGATAGATTGACCAAAGGATTGATTCTTTTTGACGGCGCCATGGGTACTCAGGTGCATGCTTTGAATCCTAGTGAGGATGAATGGGCAGGCCGCTCCGGATGCCCGGAAATCTTGAATTTGACCGCGCCGACAAAAATTAAGAAAATACACGAACGCTACCTGGCTGCCGGTGCTGACGTGGTTGAAACCAATACTTTCGGCGGAAGTAAAGTTGTATTGACTGAATTTGATCTTCAGGATCGAGTGGTCGAGATCAATCGCATCGCCGCTCAAATTGCCCGTTCCGCCGCAGATAACTATTCCACTGTTCAAAAGCCACGCTTTGTCGCCGGTTCCATTGGACCTGGAACCAAATTAATTACCTTGGGGCAAATTGATTTTGATTCAATGTATCACTCCTACGCCTTGCAGGCTCGTGGTTTGATTGAAGGAGGAATTGATCTCTTTGTCATCGAAACGTGTCAAGATCCACTGCAGATCAAGGCAGCTCTACTTGCGGTTCAAGATGAAATGAGGCATGCGGACATACGACTGCCAAGAGCTGTCACTCTCACTATTGAAACAAGCGGTGCCATGCTTGTGGGCAGCGACGTCAGCGCATCCTTGGCTGTTCTGGCGCCGTTTGCCATCGATATTTTAGGAATGAATTGCGCCACCGGGCCGGAGACGATGCGTCCATATATCCGACAGATATGCGAGGATTTTTACGGGCCGGTCATGGTTCAACCCAATGCCGGTTTACCACAGAATATTAACGGTGAAATGATCTATACCTTGACTGTTGATGAATATGTAGATGTACTGTCAAGTTTTGTCGAAGAGTATGGCGTGCAGATCATCGGTGGATGCTGCGGCACCACTCCTGAATTTATCAAAGCCATGGCGGATAAATTACCGCAACTCTCACCGGCAAAACGACAACCCGTTCATCGTCCGAGCATTGCCTCCTTGTTCACCTCTCAGGAACTTCGCCAAGATCCGGCGCCATTTTTTGTGGGCGAGCGTTCCAATACCAACGGCTCTAAACTTTTTCGTGATTATCTTTTGGCAGGAGATTGGGATGGGATCGTCGATATTTCCCGTCAACAGGAACGCACCGGTGCTCATGGACTCGACCTTTGCGTTGCTTATACCGGGCGGGATGAAGTCGCCGATATGAAGCAGGCAGTCACCCGAATTGTCAAGCAGGTGAATTTGCCGATTTTTATTGATTCTACTGATACGCATGTCATCGAAGAGGCGCTCAAGCTGATCGGCGGACGACCGGTCATCAACTCGATAAATCTCGAAGATGGCGAGGAGCGGGTTCATAAAATATGTCGCTTGGCCAAACGATATGGAGCTGCATTAATCGCTTTGACCATCGATGAATTGGGCATGGCGAAAAGTGTCGAGCACAAACTGCAGGTAGCCAAAAGATTGTACGATATCGCCGTTCATCAAAACAACCTCAAACCTGAAGATCTCATTTTTGATACCCTCACATTTACACTCGGCAGCGGTGACGAATCCATGAAAGATTCGGCACTGCATACATTGGAGGCTGTCCGGCGAATTAAATCCGAATTGCCGGGAGTGTTTACCCTTCTCGGGGTCTCCAATGTTTCGTTTGGTCTGAGTCCCCATTCTCGTGAAATTTTGAATTCCGTCTTTTTGGCTCAAGCTGTTGAGGCGGGACTTGATCTGGCGATCGTCAATGTGCAAAAAATATTGCCATTATACAAGATAGATCAACAGGACATTCAAATTTGTCTCGATCTCATTTATAATCGCAACGGTAATTCTCTTTTTCAATTCATTGAGCATTTTAGTCAAGCCGTTCCAGACCAGGAAACCAGCGGCGATGAATCCCATCATCTTACTCTCGACGAGCTGATTAAGCAGCATATCATTCAGGGAAATCGTTCCGGCTTGGAAGAGCGACTGTTGGCCGGTTTGGAAACGACCGCAGCGATTGATATCATCAACCATTGGTTGATTCCAGCCATGAAAACGATCGGGGCGCTTTTCGGCGCCGGTAAAATGCAGTTGCCTTTTGTATTGCAGTCCGCCGAAGTGATGAAGTATGCGGTGGGTAAACTGGAGCCGTTCCTTCAAAAATCTGATGCGCAGGCGCAGACTTGCATCGTGCTGGCGACAGTGCGCGGCGATGTTCATGACATCGGCAAAAACCTTGTCGATATCATTCTCAGCAATAACGGATTCCAGGTTTATAATTTAGGCATTAAATGCGAAATCGATGCGATGCTGCGAAAGGCGCAGGAAGTCAATGCCGATGCCATCGGAATGAGTGGTCTATTGGTAAAGTCAACGGTTGTGATGAAGGAAAATCTGGAAGTCATGCGTCGACGGGGATGGAAGGTCCCCGTGTTGTTG
The DNA here is from genome assembly GCA_003818595.1 of Calditrichota bacterium. Taxonomy (GTDB): domain Bacteria; phylum Zhuqueibacterota; class Zhuqueibacteria; order Residuimicrobiales; family Krinioviventaceae; genus Fontimicrobium. Next base: position 8,802 of record RPQV01000031.1, on the reverse strand, counting down.
GGCGGAGCAGCCCTCACCAAAAGCTATGTTGATCAAGTTTGCGCTCCAATATTGGATTCACCGGTGATTTATTGCGCAGATGCGTTTGAAGGGCTGAAAATGATGTCGCTTATCAAAGAAAAAAAAATGGAAGAATATGCAGTAACCATGCTCAGACAGGAAATGAGAGAGCCGGTTCGCCGCGAGTCATTGGTTCAGCATGAGAAATTGCATTTTACTCATCATGTTCCAATCCCTCCGTTTTGGGGTGTGCAAGTTGTGCCCGATATTGATTTAGACATGGTTTTCAGCTATCTGACTGAATCGGTGCTTTTCCGCGGACGTTGGGGCTATCGTCGCGGTCAGATGTCGCGTGAGGAATATGACGAGTTGATCGACAAACAGGTGCGCCCGGAATTGGAAAATCTGAAACAGAGATGTCGCCTGGAATCATTATTACAGCCTGCGGTGGTCTATGGCTATTTCCCCTGCAACCGTATTGGTGAAGAGGTTGTAGTTTATGCCCCTGATTCTGAGGAAGAAATTCAGAGATTTTATTTTCCTCGTCAAGCCAAAGAACCGTTCCGTTCCATCGCCGACTTTTTTCTACCGATAGAATCGGGGAAAAGGGACATCTTCCCTGTCCAGATAGTGACCGTCGGCCGACGAGCATCAGAAGAATCACAGCGACTATATGAAGCCAACTCTTATAAAGATTATTTGCTCTTTCATGGATTGAGTGTGGAAGCTGCTGAAGCATTGGCGGAATATTGGCACCAACAGATTCGAAAAGAATTGTCGATTACTGAAGAGGATGGCAACGATATTATGGATTTTGTGGTGCAGAAATATCGAGGTTCCCGTTATTCATTTGGTTATCCTGCTTGTCCTGATTTGTATGGAAACCGGCAAATCGTCGAGCTCCTGCAACCCGAAACCATTGGAGTTCATATCACTGAAGAGGATCAAATGACGCCGGAACAGACGACCAGCGCGTTCATCGTTCATCATCCCCAGGCAAAGTACTTTTCAATAGAGTAAGCATCGAGAGACAATACCCTTGAGCGCAAGGAATTGTACAAACAGATGGAGGCGACAGGAGAAACAATGGAACAATATATTTGCACGAATTGTGGGTATGTATACGATCCCAAGGAAGGTGATCCCGAAAACGGCATCCCCCCTGGTACTGAATTTTCCAATCTTCCCGCTGATTGGTGTTGCCCTGTGTGCTATGTCAGCAAAGAGCAATTCGATCTGTTAAATTAAAGTTCTCCGACACAACAGCATTCACCTCAATGTCGGCTATTTGAGCATCAGCATGCGAATGGTTTGACTGACCTTTCCGCTTTCCAGACGAGCGAAATAAATGCCTGACATCACCGAAACGCCGGTCTCATCTAATCCGTTCCAAATTTGGCTGTATGTTCCCGGTGCGGAAATATGATGTTCAAATTCACGAACCTGCTGTCCAACACTGTTGAGAATCACCAGTCTAAGCACAGAGGGTTCGGGAACCGAAAAGGTGAGCGTTGTCGTCGGATTGAATGGATTGGGGTAATTGGGATAAAGCTGCAATGTCCGCGGAAGCAGCACCAAATGGTCTTCAATGTCTGTGGTGCTGTTCGGGTCTCCCGGATTGGAGACCAAGCTCAAAGTCCCTGGTGCAGGGTCGCCGGTTTTCCAATTTCCATTCGGATCTTGAAGCTCTTCGCCATTGGATTTGCCATCATTATCTGAATCTAATAGCGCAAGGGCTGAACCCCAGAGGACGTTGCCGCTTACATCCAGATAACTCGTTTCGATCTGCTTGCCAAAATCATTGCGCGGACCTCCGAAACCTGTGTGACACGTATTGCAGCTATATTTTGATCCATTAGGAACCTGATTGACGCGAAAGTTCCTGCTGAAAAGCAAATTCGTAGATAAAACAATCATGAGAAATAGTAAAGTGCTGACTTTCATTCGGTTCCTCATTATTTAGTTTCTGTTTTCGCTGTGCTCATCTTGAGTACTGCATAGAGTGGACAAAAATTGAATACACCGGTCAATAATGGGATGAACCCAACCAATCCCCACCAACTCTTGGCCAATAGTCCGATGATTAAACCAATCAATCCAATAATGATGCGTATAATTTTATCATTTCCACCGACATTCGCCTTCATGTTTTTCTCCTTTATTTAATGAGTCTGGTGATCATAAATCCGAGTCGCAAATCACCCTGCGCCGCATCGCGGTCCGCACCGGCAATAACTTGTGCCGTATTTATCTTGTCGTTATTTGTCAGAAGTATTTTAAAAAAGTGTCCCCCGGTTTCCAATTCAATTCCTGCAGCAATGGAATTAAAGTCTTGACGCCAACCGCTAACCGTTGGATTCCATTCAACAAAGAGGCTCCAACTCGGCGAAATATAAAATTGGATATAATTTCCTAAAGTAAGGCTATATTGAGGTTCCACACAGAAAATATGCGCATTATATAAATAGGTCGGAGCCAAACCAATACCGATTTTATTATTGATCAATGTATTTGCGATCAATTGGCCATAATATTGAAAGCGTCGACCATCATTCTTGATGGGATCATAAATTTGCCCATTATAGGCTACGCCCCCACGCAGCGAAAAAAGCATCGGAGCGAATGAATGGGGAATCTGTAAAATTTTGTATTTGGTGCTCAACTCGAGATTGTCATGGACATTGGTTCGGCCGATGTCCACCAACCATCGTTGTGTGATCGCATACCCCAAAGAGAGACGAATATTGGCGGGGCCATCCAATCCGGCAAATGTTTGATCGCCATAATTTACAGGCGTCGTAAAACGATGAGAAACCTCAAATTCCAGATCACCCTTCTGAAGGGTTTCCGCCGTGGGCAAAGACGAAACATACAGAGCGTGAAACAATTCTAAATCGCGTGGAATCGATTTGGATCGCTGCCAATTCACTGTGCCGGTTTGAGCAAAAGACGCAGCAGTCAGCAACAACGTCAGAATAAACATTGATTTTTTATTCATATGGCGCCTTATGGATTAACCTTTTTTGCATAAATAGACACGTCGATCTTAATGACTTGACCGATTTTAAGCAACATCAATTGCGGTCTCTCAATTTTAAAATCTGCGAGTGCGATTTCAAAGCTGCTCGAAGCTTTATATCCATTTTCCAATTTTTCGACCGTTGCCGAGATTTCCATTTCTTTTTGGACCCCATGCAGATCAAATGAACCGCGCGCTTTGACTTGATATCCGCCATTTTCCAGCAACACAGCCTCTTTGATTTCCCCTTTATAGGAGGCAAATGGATATTTCCCCGTCTGCAGATAATTCTCGCGCATGTGCCGATTGCGCAAACCTATGCCGGTATCCAATGTCGCCAAGTCAACTTCAAAATAAAAAGAGCTGTTTTGCGTCAAATCTTTTTCATCGATGGCTGCATAACCGTCGATCTCTGTTGTATGCCCAATAATTTTTTCGACTGGCGCATCAGAAGTAAATGTTACCTGGTTCTTTTGCGTTTTATCAATCTGTAATTCGTTCGCATGTGAGAAGGAGAGAAATAGAATCCATAGTAAAAGACTTATTTTCAGCATTTTTAAAACCCTTTTAATTGTTTTCAGCACCGCGATCGATCCAAGCAATGACGGAATCGATCTTTGTTCGACTCAACGCTCCAGTCGGAGGCATCAACGGCGCTTTTTCACCTTCCAGAACCCACACCAGATAGCTTGCGGAACTATTGTTGGGCACCACGCGAACTTGCGCAGCTGTCGTGCTCTGCTGATTCACAAGATTTAGATGCGCGAGACCCTCCGATAGATTCAGACCGGCTGCCGGTTGGTTCCCGCCATGACAGGATATACATTGAGGATTGAATATGGTTTGTTGGATTTCACTCAGTGTTATTTTTTGACCGGCGGGTTGTTGCTCTGCACAGGTGAGACAATCAGAGACAATTTTATTATCGCATTGTATTCCACCAACTATAAGCGAGAATACAGCGAGAAACAGCATAGGTCTTTTCACTTTTCCTCCAGAATTTGCTATTCAAATAACGTTCATTCCATTTATTCTATTCCCATGTGAAAGGACGGGTGTTGGCCTCTCTTTCAAATTGGTTTTATGCGGATTTCTTGCTACATTTGTAAAATCAGAGTTAGGATTAAAATTCAATGTCATATCCCTGCATGGTGATTTACTGGAATGAGCGGAAAACTGGTCTTATTATCAGGGCCTTCCTGCGTCGGCAAGACGCCTTTGCTTAACTCATTAAGATTATTTTATCCACAGGTTCTTTGGGGACGTCCCGTACTCTATACCAGTCGTGAACCTCGACCCAATGAGGAAGATGGCAAAGATTATCACTTTCGCAGTGAACAGGAGATACAAGCCCTCCCGCAATCACGGTACGTCACGGCTAAAACGCGAAACGTGTGGCAGGCGATTGATCTCGATGAATTGGATGTTTTGACTCAAAAATATAAATGGATCATTTATGATGCTCATCTATCCTTGGCAGGACGGCTGCTACAGCACGAACGAATAAGACAAGAGGCGGTCGAAATCGTACGGGTATTCCTTCAGCCGGTTTCTATGGAGGAAATTGCCCAAATCAGCCTGGAGACGGGGACAAGTGCCCAGGAAACGGTTCAGCGAATTATGGCCACGAAACTGGTCGTGCGGGCGCAAAATCTTCAACTTCCCCTCAACGAGAACGTAATGATCGATATACAGATTCGCTCTTCCCGTGCATGGGAAGAAATTCTGCAGGGGCAATCCAGCGATTTGATTTTTATAAATCACGACGGTGAAGATTCCCCGAATTGGCTTTGTTCACCACCTGCAGGCGATGCGGGAAAGACGCTGCAAGCGTTTGCAGAGATATTTTCCTGCTCATGAAAAAGTGGTGATTTGAGAAAGTTATTTGAATCTAGCCCGCTAATGCTTATTTTAATTGGAAACAATGTAGAAATTGGAGGTCTGAATGAAGAAATATCTCTTGGCGCTTTTACTGTGTACACTTTGTGTTTCAATACTGATTGTCGCCTGTGGAAAAAAAGAAAAGGCGACCAGTGGTGCACAAAATCAATCCCCGACACAGAAGGCTGAACCCAAACAAGATCCCCCCGGACAAATACATGCCGCACACATTCTTCTGATGTATAAAGGTTCAATGAGGGCGCCGGCACAGATTGTGCGCACCAAAGAAGAAGCTCTCACACAAGCACAGGACCTTCTCACGAGAATCAAAGAAGGTACGGAATTCAGTCAACTCGCCCAAATGTATTCGGATTGTCCGAGCAGTAAACGCGGCGGTGATCTCGGCTTTTTCGGCAAGGATCAAATGGTGAAGGAGTTCGAGGATGCTGCCTTTGCTCTGAAAAAGGGCCAAGTCAGTAATATCGTCGAAACTCCGTTTGGTTATCACATTATCAAACGATTATAAAAATTGCCAAGGTGTACGACGAGGTGCCTGTACGAGGTCATTCGTTGTGCATCTTGGCGGTTCTGCGCAAATCGAATATCTCTGCTACAATTCGGAGCAGACTGGAGGAAGAGAAGAACTTTAGCTGCGTCCCGCCTTTTAAGCACTGGGCAATTTCCAGGGGGCTCTGTATGAAGGTTCCAGCAGTGCATTGGCTGATTCACTGTTGGTGGTCTTTTCCTTTTCAGCATCCCATATCAATTTCTCACCTGTACGATAGGCTATATTCCCCAAAATAGATATCGAGGTTGATCGATGCCCCGTTTCAATATCGCTGATCGGTAGTTTTCTCGATTTTATGCAGTCGATAAAGTTGCGGGCATGTGCATCATTGCCGCTGTCTGATGAGGAGTATTTGAGCGGAAGATTGTTCGGCATTTGAGATCGTTCGAATCGTCCCCCTTCCTGCGGCATAATTTTATAGCCGCCGCGATCGACAAACAGACTGGCGGCCGATCCATAAAACTCAATACCATAGCCCAGACCATCGATGCCGCGGTCATTGGCTTCCTGATTGGAAAAAGTGACGACAAATTTGTCAAATTGATAGGCAATATGCAGAATATCCGGCGTTTCACGATTGTCTTTCAGGTAGAACTTGCCGCCCACCGCCGAGATGGAACTCGGTGCTTTTTCATTCATCGCCCACAGCACAATATCCAAAAGATGCACACCCCAGTCGGTCATCATTCCACCTGCATAATCCCAAAAATAACGGAATGTTGACCAACGGTCGCCGACACCAAACCGATTCCAGTTAAACGGACGCTCCGGTGCAGGTCCCAGCCACAAGTCCCAGTCAAGATTCGCCGGCGGTTGCGAATCTTCCGGCGATCCGATACCGTTTGGGTAGTCATTCGTAACCAGCCATGTGCGGACAATGCTGATTTTCCCCAGTACACCACTTTGAACGATATTTACAACATTTTGAAAAACAGGAGAAGAACGCTGCATGGTTCCGACCTGAACAATGCGCCCGGTGCGCCGTGCTATCTGCACCATGCGCCTTCCCTCGGCAAGAGTGGTACATGCCGGTTTTTCAACAAACACATCCTTGCCCGCCTCGCAGGCAAGTGTGGTCATCAGCGCATGCCAGTGATCAGGTGTGGCGATGACGACGGCGTCAATTGAATGATCATCCAAAATAGGACGAAAGTCACGATAAGCCTTGGCTTTACCGGCGAGATTCATTCCTTCTTGGAGATTGGATTCGTAAACATCACAAACGGCGGTCACGTCAACAAGACCGGTACCTTTTTGAACGCTGATATTGTGCTGCCCCATGCGACCACAGCCGATCACAGCGACATTCAAGCGCTCATTTGCGCCCAAAACACGACTATACATGGACGCGCTCAACGTGGCTGCCGATGCGGTTTTGACGAAATTACGACGATTCATTGTAAACGACATAATTGCTGTCTCCTTACTCTTTCAATGCTGATTCGGAAAACCTGCAGAATGGATTGTGTTGCAGGAACCAATCAATGATATTACAAAATTCGAAAACCAAGCGCAACAACCGTTTATGAATAAAAATATTGCTTGCATGAGCGGTGTCAAATTTGTATTATTTTTCAGCAAATGCTTTAGGAGTCATTATGAAGAAATTGATTATGTTGTTCTTTTACTCATCCGCCATCATCGCTATGGAGGATATCCCTCAGAGTGCCATGAAAATGATCTATGTTGACAGTCAGGAGACTGTCGGTGAAAACGGCGCGGCGATAAACGTTCTCGATGGGAATCCTGATACTTTTTGGCACACGGAATGGTATGCCAAATCTCCTGGCTATCCGCATGAGATTGTATTTCAATTGGATCGAGATTATCTGATAGAGAATTTTTCTTACATGCCCAGAAAAAACTCCAGCAATGGTAGAATGAAGGAATATCAGGTTTTTGTTTCCAATGACAGCAACAACTGGGGGAATCCAATCATTCAGGGCAGATGGCCGGACCAGACTGCGGAACAGATTAAAGATTTCCCCGTACCGGTGAGTGGGCGCTATGTCAGATTAAAAGCCTTGTCAGAGGTCAACGGCAATGCCTGGGCTTCTGCAGCTGAAATCAGCCTTAACGACAAGTTCGATCCGTTGACGGATATTGACGGCTGGGCTAGTTCTCTCCATCTTGAATATAAGGATAAATCGGGAAAGGCGGCTGATCTGTTGATGGTTGATATTATGGTCGATTCCACATCTCCCAGCACTTATTATGCGGCCATCAATTTTACCGGCGGTTATTCTGGACTACAGGATCAGGGGAGTAAGCGGACACTGCACTTTTCCTTATGGGATTATGTTGACGGCGATAATCAGACTGTGCCGGAAGAAGCGAAGGCGAAAGTTTTGTGGCGTGGATACCGTGTTTCGAACAGCAGTTTCGGCGGCGAAGGTACTGGTGTAAAAACGTGGAAGGATTATGCGTGGAAAACTCATCAGCCTTACCGATTGCTCCTAAAAATGACACCGATGTCGGTCAATTCATTCGCCGGTTCAACCAGAGATTTTTGGGTGTTTGATTTTGAAGCCGATGAATGGATGCATATCGCCACCTTGTGGCGCGCAAACAATCCCACAACAGGACGCGCCGAGACGAATCTTGGAGATGTCTACACATTTGTCGAAGACTGGGCTGCCACATCAGAATGGTATCGCTCCTGCTATCTTTTTAATGCCAGAAAAAAATATTGGAACGGAATGTGGCATACGTACGATCAGGCCTATTATACCATAAACGATCAGGAAAACAATCCGTCCACGCCAGACCGACATGATCCCAATACGCAGGCCGAAGTAAGGGAGACCAATAAAATATGGCTCGCCACAGGAGGTCGATTCATTCCTCAAAATCGTGCTTTAAGTGGTTCGACAATCTCTTTTGCATCCAATCTGGATTTCAATCCTCAGGCGCCGAAATTTGCGCAAATTGCGGCAGAGCCGGTTGACGACTCGACAATGCTTGTCACTTGGGAGTATCAGGAAGCACTATGGGCGGCTCAGGAGAGTTATACAGTGCAGATTTATGAAGACGCTGAAATGCAGAAACTGGTTTTTTCCAGCGGAAGTTTGTATCCTCATGATTATGAAAAATCCGCCAAAGAAAAGGATTCTGATCGGAAAGCCCAGATTACCGGTTTGGCTCTTGCGAAAGACAAGATTTATTACCTGCGCCTTGAAGCCAAAACAGTTTTTGGCTTTACATGCTCGAATTCAGAGGCAGTGGCAATTAAAAATTACTCATCAACCGGAGTTTCGCAAAAGTCATCACTGCAGCCGAAGCGAATGGAGCTCGAAGCATCTTATCCCAACCCATTCAATGGGACCGCAACAAT